>JBDTLW010000073.1:0-7549 GCA_039934575.1 Parafilimonas sp.
TGAATTGCTGGTAACTGTTGTATCAGGCGGTGGTTTTGTAGTTGTATCTCCGCCATTATTATCCGGCGGTGCTGAATTGCTTTTACTGCAACTGATAAGATTTAGAATCAGAAAGGAAAAAACAATTAAATTTTTCATACTCCGCATAGAATCAAAGTTAAATATCACACTGCTAAAAAAAATTTTTACCTAAATGCAATATATTTAAAAAAAAATTTGTTTATGAAGTGTAAAAAATACACATTTGCATTTTGTTGTGTAAATTTTACACTACAGTTAAAAAATTTTTTGCTATATGATTTATAACTTTCTGTTGACTTTACCAAGATCATTTATAAAAAAAGCAGCAAATACTAACGCACGTTTGTCTTTTGTCTATGATTTGGCTTCCTATATATACAATCCATTTTCTTATCAGTTTACATGTAAATTTTTCAAAAAATAATCTATTGTTTATGAATCTTCGACGACTGTTTTTCAGTGTTATACTGCTTGCAGGATGCAGTATATCCGTAATAGCACAACAAACCGTTTCCGGTGTTGTTACAGATTCTGCCAGCGCACAACCACTTGCAGGCGCTACTATAAGAGCAACTGGAACAAATGCTGCCACAGCTACTGCTTCAAATGGAAGTTTTTCAATTAAAGTTCCTGCCGGAGTAGAAACCATTACCGTTTCTTCTATAGGCTTTAAAACGCAGGAAGTAAGGATAGGAAGCACCCCAATAAATATCGCCTTAGTGGGCACAGCCGGCAGTTTGAATGAAGTGGTGGTTGTTGCTTACGGCACAAGACGCAAAGGCGATTTAACAGGAGCAATAACTTCTCTTACTGCTAAAGATTTTCAAAAGGGAAATATTACTTCATCAGATCAATTACTGGTTGGTAAAGTTGCCGGCTTACAGGTAACTTCTGGCGGTGGTTCACCAGGTGGCGGAAGTAAAATAAGGATACGCGGCGGTGCATCTTTAAATGCAAGTAATGATCCGCTTATTGTTATTGATGGCGTTCCCGTTGATAATAACGGACTGGCAGGCTCAAGCAATTTTTTAAATACAATTGATCCTAATGATATAGAATCAGTAAGTGTTTTAAAAGACGCATCAGCTACCGCATTATATGGTTCAAGAGCTTCTAACGGCGTAATCATTGTTACAACTAAAAAGGGACAAGCCGGTAACGTAAAATTTAATTTTAATACACAAGCCTCACTAAGCAATGTGCCCAAAACTGTTCCGGTTTTAAGTGCTGCACAGGTAAAAAAGATCATTACTCAATATGCAGATTCTACCGGAGATAATAATTATGTTGACTTGTTAGGAAATGCCAATACAAACTGGCAGGATCTTATTTATCAAAATGCTTTTGGAACGGATAATAATCTTAGTGCAAGTGGCAGTGTTGCACATATCCCTTTCAGAATTTCCGGCGGCTACAATAACCAGGAAGGAATTTTAAAAACTGATAAGTTCAGCCGTGTTTCAACGGCAATAAACTTATCTCCAAAATTCTTTGATGATCATTTGGCAGTAAATCTGAATGTGAAATATAGCCATACACACAACAATTTTGCGAATCAGGGTGCCATTGGCGCTGCGGTAAGTTTTGATCCAACTCAATCTCCTTATGCAACTAATAAGTACGGTGGCTATTTTGAATGGCTGCAGGCAAATGGAAATGTTATAGGTACAAATGGCTCTGCAGCAGATCCAAATCCTTTAGGTCTTTTAAATATAAATGATGATATTTCTAATGTTGACAGAATGATTGGTAATATACAATTAGATTATAAATTTCATTTTTTACCTGATCTGCATTTACTCGTAAATCTTGGTTTAGACAGGGCATGGGGACAAGGACATCATTACATTGATTCCACATCATCCATTGCAAAATATAAAGGCGGCATATTTACAGATTATCAACAGGGAAAGTCAAACGTATTGTCTGATGTGTCTTTGTTATACAATAAAGAATTAAATAAGGATGTAAAATTTGATGTTTTAGTGCTGCACAGCTATCAGGATTTCTTTTCAAATGTGTATAATGTTCCTAATTATAATCAAAGCGGTCAGGTTGATTCAACCACTATCCCAACATATAAAACAGACAAACCCGAGTACAGGTTAGAATCGTATTTAGGAAGAATAAATTTTACATTGGCTAATAAATATCTTTTAACCGCTTCTCTGCGTCGTGATGGAAGTTCTAAATTTTCACCTTCCACAAGAGTTGGATATTTTCCGGCAGGAGCACTGGCATGGAAATTAAAAGATGAATTTTTTAAGAATTCAAATGTGTTGAGTGATCTTAAGTTAAGATTAGGCTTAGGCGTTACCGGTCAGCAGGATGGTATTGCTTATTATTCTTATCTGCCGGTTTATTATCAAAGTACTTCTACTGCACAGTATGAATTTGGAAGCAATTATTATTATTTCTTAAGACCAACTGCATACGATCCTAATATTAAATGGGAAACCACAACAACATCCAACATTGGTTTGGATTTTGGTTTTTGGAAAAACAGGATTTCTGGAAGTATTGATTTTTATGAAAAGAAAACAAAAGACCTTTTAAGCGTTGTTCCTATTGCACCGGGTGCAAATTTTGACATAACACTTTTGACCAATGTTGGAAACATGACTAATAAAGGTGCTGAGTTTACCTTAAATCTTATTCCTGTTCAAACTAAGAATGTAACATGGAATTTGAATTTTAATATCAGTTATAATAAATCTAAGATCACCAATTTGCTTAAAAATCCTGACCCTTCATTTACAGGTATTGATGTAAGTAACATTGCAGGCGGTACAGGAAATACAATTGGAAAATTTGCTGTTGGTTATGCACCGTATAGTTTTCTTGTTTATAAACAAGTGTATGACCAAAAGACCGGCAAACCAATTGAAGGTTTATATGCAGATTTGAATCGGGATGGTCAGATTACTGATGCAGACAGATATTACTATAAGAAACCGGCACCCGATGTACTTTCAGGTATAAGCACGCAGGTTACTTATAAACAATGGAGTTTAGGGCTTGCAGGGCACGCTTCTTTCGGAAATTATTTATACAATAACTTCTATTCTAATTCAGGTGTTTTCCGCGCCCTTCAAAATCCGCTTCATTATATTCAGAATGTTTCTGTTGATTATTTGAATACAAATTTTTCAAACAATCAATATTTATCTGACTATTATATAGAGAATGCATCTTTCTTCAGACTGGATAATATAAATATTGGGTATAATGCAGGCAAAGTTTTTCATGATGCTGCAAGCCTGTCTATTACCGCCAACATTCAAAATGTATTTGTAATCACAAAATACAGAGGATTAGATCCGGAAGTTTCCAACGATCAGGGTATTGATAATAATATTTATCCGCGTCCGCGCATTTATTCAATCGGTTTAAATTTAAATTTCTAATTCTTCAACATTCACTATATGAAAAATAAAATATTAATACCTGCATTAGCTTATCTGATTATAGTTTTTGCGGCAAGTTCCTGCGCAAAAAAATTAGATCTTAGTCCTGAGAATGCACTTACACCTGCAAATGTTTATTCATCGGCTGATGGGTACTTAGGTGTTTTGGCAAAAATATATGGCACATTATCTATAACCGGAAACCAGGGTCCTGCGGGAAGCCCTGATATTGGCGGCGGTTTGGATGAAGGTTCACAAGTTGCTTTTATCCGCGGATTTTTTAACTGCGAAGAACTGCCAACAGATGAAGCTATTGTGGCATGGAATGATCAGACCATTCATGATTTTCATAATTTATCATGGACGAGTTCAGATCCTTTTTTACGCGGCATGTATGCAAGACCGATATACAACATTACCTTAATGAATGAATATTTAAGGGAATCAACAGATGATGTGCTGGCAGCAAATGGTATTACAGGTGCAGATGCAGATAATATAAAAGAAACAGTTGGAGAAGTTCGGTTTTTAAGAGCCTATAACTATTGGGTTATGCTTGACATTTTTGGTAAGTCAACATTTATTACAGAGCAGGACCAGGTGGGCACATCATTACCAAGAGAAATTTCGAGAGATAGTTTATTTCTTTATGTAGAAAGTGAATTACTTGATATTCAAAATACACTGGCTCCCGCAAAAACTGCTGAATACGGAAGAGTTGACCAGGCAGCTTGCTGGTCTTTATTAGCTCGTTTATATCTGAATGCTGAAGTATATACCGGAACTCCAAGATATACAGATGCTGTTACGTATGCTAAGAAAGTGATAGATGCAGGCTACAGTTTACACTCGAATTATAGCCAACTTTTTATGGCTGATAATAATAAATGGAATGATGAAATTATCTGGGCAATTAATTGTGATGGCGTGAATACACAAGCTTATGGCAACACTACTTTTCTTGTGCATTGTGCCAGTGGTGATGATCATGATCAATACGGTGTAGCAGGAGGATGGAATGGCTATCGTGCTACGCAGGGATTGGCAAACCTTTTTCCTGATCTTTCAGGGGCAAGTGATTCCAGAGCATTATTCTCAACCAGCTCTTTTGGTACAAGCGAATCACAAATACAAATTTCAGATGTAAGCGATTTTAATAATGGTCTTCATGTAAAAAAGTTCATCAATATACGCTCAGATGGCGCTGCCACTTCAGACCCTACCAACACGTTTTCAGATGTTGACTTCCCTGTATTTCGTTTACCGGAAATGTACCTGATTTATGCTGAAGCTTTTTTACGCGGAGGCGCTGGTGCAGATGCAGGAACAGCTTTACAATATTTGAATGCAATACGTGCCAGAGCAGGGGCTTCCGCTTTAACATCCGGAGATCTTACATTGCAAACAATACTTGATGAAAGAGGCAGGGAATTATATTGGGAAGGCTTCCGCCGTACTGATTTAATACGCTATAAACTTCTTACGTCTAATACTTATTTATGGCCGTGGAAAGGCGGCGTTCCTTCAGGTACAGCGGTTGATGATAAATATAACATCTTCCCTATTCCAACGGCTAATATTACTGCAAACATAAATCTTACACAAAACCAGGGTTATTAATGTTAAACACACAAAGCATGAAAAATATATTAAAATTATCAGCTTCATTAATCCTCTTTATTGCGTTTTTTTCAGGATGCAAGAAAGAGGAAACTAAACTGTATTTTACCGGTGGAACACCTCCTGCATTATCTATGTCTGCCAGTTCTGATTCAGTCAGCTACCTTAATGCAGATAAGATTGTATTAACAATTAACTGGACTAATCCTGACTATAATTTTACCACAGGTGTTAGTTCTTTGGATGTTACATATAAAATACAGATAGATACCGTTGGGTCTGATTTTACTAATCCAAATATGAAAGTGATTAGTGTAAATAAAGATTTAAGCTATTCATTTACGGCATCTGCATTAAATATTATTATGCAAGATCTTAATCTTGTGCCTGCTGTGCAGCATAACCTTGAAATTCGGGTGGTTTCAAACCTCACAAATAACTCTGCTGTATTAACTTCCAATTCAGTTCAGTATAGTACAACGCCTTATGTAATTCCTCCAAAAGTAAATCCCCCGCTATCCGGAGAATTATATCTTGTTGGCAGTGCAACTGATGGAGGCTGGAATAATCCGGTTCCCACTCCAAGCCAGCAGTTTACAAAAATTGATGATCTGCATTTTACGCTAACAGTTTACATGCATGGGGGGCAGCAATATTTATTTATTCCGGTAAACGGAGACTGGAGTCACAAATTTGCTTGTAAAAAAACAGCTGATCAATTAAAAGATGGCGGAGAATTTGGCTTGGATTTCAGCGATAATTTTCCAGGCCCTGATGCTGATGGAACATATACGATTGCTGTTGACTTTCAAAAAGGAAAATATACTGTAACTCAATAACAATAATTAATACAAATTAATCATGAAAAATATTTTCAAAATTTCTTTATTGGTGATGAGTGCAGTGATAATTTTTGCTGCTTGTAAAAAAACTGATTCACTACCATATTATGCCAGCGGTACAGCGCCTGTATTAACCAGCGATGCAAACTCATTTGCACCAACGCCTGCGGATTCAGATAATGTAGCGCTTACATTTTCATGGAGCAGTCCGGGATATGCTACAGATTCAACAACTGCAAAATATATTGTGCAGATTGATTCTGCCGGCGGCGATTTTTCAAACGCACCATCCAGAACAGTAACCGGTGCTTTAAGCACATCTTTTATTGCCAAAGATTTTAATGCAATACTTATTGCATTTGGTTTTAATTTTGGTGTAACCTACAGCATTGATGTACGTGTTATTTCTTCCTACGCAAATAATAACGATCAGAAAATTTCAAATACATTAACTATAGATGCAACGCCTTACGTTGTTCCGGCAAAAGTCTTACCGCCACAAATGGGTACTTTATTTTTAGTAGGAAGCGCTACTGCAGGTGGATGGGGAAATCCTGTTCCGGTGCCTGCACAACAATTTACCCGTGTAGATTCTTTAGATTATGAAGGCACGTTTTATTTACTCGGCGGTCAGCAATATTTAATGCTGCCTGTAAATGGAGACTGGACCCATAAATATTCTGTAGAAGATAACAGTATTCCAGGATTAAGCGATGGCGGAGATTTCGGTTATGATCTCTCTTCAAATTTTCCTGGTCCCGCTGCTTCAGGCATGTATAAAATATCTGTTGACTTTCAGCATGGCATATTCGCAGTTACCCCGGTAAATGTTTTTACACAATTATATGCTCCTGGTGATTACCAGGGATGGAGTCCTCAAACCGCACCTGCATTAGCATCACCAAATAATGATGGTTATTATGAAGGATATGTAAATGTGCCTGCAGGCGGAAGCTATGAATTCAAACTTACTAATGAGCCCGATTGGAATGGCACTGCTTATGGCGATGCCGGCGGCGGAGTTTTAAGCACCAGCGGCGGCAATCTTAAATTTCCGGGTGCAGGTTATTATAAAATTAATGCAGATCTTAATGCTAACACTTGGTCAGTAACACCAACAAGCTGGAGTTTAATTGGCAGCTTTGCCGCCAGCGGATGGGGTAATGATGTTGACATGAGTTATGATGCAGGAAGCAGCAGTTGGTCCGGCACAATTACAATAGCAGATGGTGATGAATTTAAATTCAGATCAAACCATGACTGGGGTTTGAATTATGGTGATACAGGAGCAAATGGAAGTCTTGAACCTGGCGGTGATAATCTTAAAGGATTTCCCGGAGGAACATACACCGTTACTCTATATTTAAACAATGCAGGCTTTTATACATATAAACTCGTTAAACAATAATTTTTTTTTATTCAATATAAAACGGCTGCCTGAAAAATGGCAGCCGTTTTGCTTTGCACCTAAAGTGTACCTTTATAGTTATACTTACAACTGCTTGGAATTATTAACTATTTTCAAAGCAAGTTGTTTTATCAACAGCTTGTATAACATTCGTTTTATCTTTTGCAAAACTTCTACAGTTTATAACAAAATACATATCTTAGATTTTAACCTGTAAAAATGAAATATACAGTTTGCCTCTTACTTATTTT
>JBDTLW010000074.1:0-7542 GCA_039934575.1 Parafilimonas sp.
ATATGGCATTGGCAGGTAAAATCCCAGGCGTTAAAAAAGCAAGCTGGTAACTTAAACTTACAATTTTCAATTTTTTATAAAAATGGTAACTGATCCTATAGCAGATTTTCTAACAAGAGTGCGCAATGCGCAGATGGCTGGTCATCGCGTTGTAGAAATTCCTGCATCAAATTTAAAAAAGCGTATCACTGAAATTTTATACGAACAGGGATATATCCTGAAGTATAAATTTGAAGATGATAATAAACAAGGGTTTATTAAAATAGCCCTGAAATATGACGCACAAACAAAGCAGCCGGCAATTCGTTCTTTGGAAAGAGTTAGCCGCCCAGGTTTACGCCAGTATTCAAAGCCTACTGACTTTAAAAGAGTTATTAATGGTTTAGGTGTTGCTATTATAAGCACATCAAAAGGTGTAATGACTGATAAGCAGGCAAAAGCACAAAATGTTGGTGGCGAGGTTTTGTGTTATATTTCATAACTATTAATTAAATAAATTAATTTATATGTCTCGTATAGGTAAAGCTCCTGTTAAGGTTCCAAATGGTGTTACTGTTTCTATAGGAAAAGATAACTCTGTAACCGTAAAAGGACCAAAGGGGGAATTGAAAGAAGCTGTTGACAGGGATATTACTGTAGAATCAGCAGATGGTGTTCTTAATTTATCAAGACCTACCGATCAGATTCGTCATCGCGCTATGCATGGATTATACAGGGCACTGATTGCAAATATGGTGAAAGGTGTAACTGACGGATTTAAAAAAGAACTTGAACTGGTTGGTGTGGGTTATAAAGCATCTAACCAGGGCAATGTGCTTGATCTTTCCTTAGGTTATTCACACAATATAATCTTTGAAGTTCCTAAAGAATTAAAAGTTGTGACTGCAACGGAAAAAGGGCAAAACCCGAAAATTATTCTTGAAGGTGTTGACAAGCAATTATTAGGGCAGGTTGCAGCAAAAATCCGCGGCTTGCGTAAGCCTGAACCATACAAAGGAAAAGGCGTGAAGTATTCTAATGAAATTGTTAGACGTAAAGCTGGTAAAGCTGCAGGAAAATAAAAAACTAACCCGGCAGAATCGGGTACTAATAAAATAAATACAATGGATAGTAAAGTTTTAAGAAGACAAAAAATCAGGCATCGTATCCGCCATAAAATAGCTGGTACCGGCGACAAACCAAGATTATCTGTCTTCAGAAGCAATTCAGAAATTTATGTACAGCTTATTGATGATGTATCAGGTAAAACATTAATTTCTGCATCATCACAGGATAAAGATGTAAAAGCACAGAAAGTAACCAGGCTCGAAAAATCAAAATTAGTTGGTGCAGCCATTGCACGCAAAGCAACAGATTTAGGCGTATCAAAAGTAATTTTTGACAGAGGTGGTTATTTATATCATGGTCGTGTAAAGGCGCTTGCAGATGGAGCAAGAGAAGGCGGCTTACAATTCTAATTTAAAATAATTTTCAAATAAGAAAATGGCAAAGATCAATATAAATAAAGTTAAGCCCGGCGGGGATGTTGAGCTAAAAGAAAAAGTAGTTTCCATTAACCGTGTTGTTAAAACAACCAAAGGCGGACGCACATTCAGCTTTTCAGCTCTTGTTGTTGTTGGTAATGAAAATGGTGTTGTTGGACAAGGTTTAGGTAAGGCAAAAGAAGTACAGGAAGCCATCACCAAGGGCATTGAAGATGCAAAGAAGAATCTTGTAAGGGTTCCTATTATGCATGGCACAATTCCGCATGATCAGCTTGCTAAAGAAGGCGCTGCAAAAATACTTATTAAACCTGCGGCACAAGGTACAGGTGTAATTGCAGGAGGCAGTATGCGTGCAGTATTGGAAAGTGCCGGCATTACTGATGTATTGGCAAAGAGTCTTGGTTCAGCCAACCCGCATAATGTAGTTAAAGCTACTATCAAAGCATTAACTTTATTAAGAGAACCATTACAGGTTTCAAGAGATCGTAATATTAAATTAAGTAAAGTATTCCAGGGTTAAAGCCCCATCAAAAGTTGTTCGTTAGTAATAATGAACTAATGATCAAATTACTTCAACATGAAAAAGATTAAAATAACCAAGGTTAAAAGTTCTATAGACAGACCCGAGCGTCAAAAACTTACATTAAAAGCGCTTGGATTAAACAAATTAAATTCTTCAAAAGAAGTTGAAGCTACAGACCAGATTTTAGGTATGGTACGTAAAGTAGATCATCTTGTAATAGTAGAAGAATTAGCATAACAATTTTTTGCTGCATTAATTATTAGCGAGCCTGAAATGTTTGAGGGCGTTGAGTTAAAAAATAAAACAATGAAACTTCACAATTTAAAACCTGCAGAAGGCGCAACACACAAAGTAAAAAGATTAGGACGAGGTGAAGCTTCCGGAAAAGGCGGAACATCTACAAAAGGTAATAAGGGCGGACAAAGCCGTGCCGGCTATAAAAGTAAAATGGCACATGAAGGCGGACAGATGCCTATCCAACGTCGTTTACCAAAACGTGGATTTAAAAATAACAATCGCATTGAATACAAAGTATTTAATTTAGGACAGGTTGATGAGATTTCTGATAAATACGAAATCTCCGAATTCAGTACAGAGAATTTGTATGCCAGTGGTCTTATAAGCAAAACCGACAAAGTAAAGATCTTAGGTAATGGCGAAATAACCGGTAAACTAAATTTTAAAGTAAACGCTGCCAGCGAAACCGCAAAAAAAGCTATTGAGGCGGCAGGCGGAAGTATTGAAATTTTAAAATGATTTTTTTGACGATATTTGCCTGCGCATCTAAACAGCATTGATTTTATCTTATAATTTTTTCCGTTGAAAAAACTAATTCAAACACTAAAGAATATCTGGAGCATTGAGGAACTGCGTAATAAAATTATTACCACTCTGGGTTTAATTCTTGTATATAGGGTTGGTACTCACATTGTACTTCCAGGTCTTGATCCTAATAAATTAGATGCTGCTGCTGCAAGTACAAGCAACAATGGCTTACTTGGTTTATTTGATGCGTTTGCAGGTGGCGCTTTTTCACACGCCTCCATATTGGCACTTGGTGTAATGCCGTATATCTCTGCTTCTATTTTTATGCAGCTTGCTACTATACTCGTTCCAAAAATGCAAAAACTGCAAAAGGAAGGTGAAAGCGGCCGTAAAAAAATTAATCAGTTGACAAGGTATATTACGGTGGGTGTTACAGCTTTGCAGGCGGGTGCTTATATTCAATATTTAAAGACGCCTGCGTATGCGCCGGCATTATTGGCAAGTTATCATAATTATTTTTTCGCATCTACTATAATTATACTTACAGCAGGAACTTTATTTGTAATGTGGCTGGGAGAAAAAATTCAGGATAAAGGTCTTGGTAATGGAACATCTATTATAATTATGATCGGAATTCTTGCCAGGTTACCTGAGTCTCTTATACAGGAGTTTCAACAGAAACAGGTAAGAGGTGGCGGTGGTTTATTAATATTTCTTATTGAAATAGCCATCTTGGTTGCCGTTATTATGGGGCTTGTTATATTAATACAGGGTGTTCGCAAAATTCCTATCAATTACGCAAAACAAATTATTGGTAATAAACAATTTGGCGGTGCCAGGCAATTTTTGCCGGTAAAGGTTAACAGTGCCGGGGTAATGCCTATCATTTTTGCGCAGGCAATTATGTTTCTTCCAACTCTATTTTCATTTACAAACATCGAATCGGCAACGGGCATAGTTAAAATATTTTCTAATCACAGTGATCCCTGGTATATGGTTATTTATGCAGTAATGGTTATTGCATTTACCTTCCTTTATACTGCGCTTATCTTTAACCCAAAACAAATGAGTGAAGACCTCAAGCGTAACAACGGGTTTATTCCTGGTGTAAAACCGGGACAGCCTACTGCTGATTACATTGGCACTATCATGGACAAAATAACTTTGCCGGGTGCAGTATTTTTAGGCATAGTGGGTATTTTGCCTGGTTTTGCAGAGAGACTTGGTGTAACACAAGGCTTCAGCAGTTTTTTTGGAGGAACATCACTCCTTATTATGGTAGGTGTAATACTTGATACTTTACAACAAATAGAAACACATCTTTTAATGCGCCAGTACGATGGTTTAATGACAGGCGGACGTGTTCACGGAAGACAGATTTCTACGGCAAGCAATTTCTAAATACATAAAACTTACATAAATAAAAAGCCTCGCTTTTTGCGGGGCTTTTTAAATTTTAAAATTAATCACATCATTGTTTGGGCGGTGTGCTTAAACTTCCTGTTGTACTTGCTGCCGGTGTTTTTTTAGCAACGGTTTTCTTGGCTGTCTTTGTAGTTTTCTTGTTTTGCTTCACACTGGCTTTATCTGCTTTTATCTGCTTTTTATCTTGCTGCTTTGTTTGTGCAGATGCATTATTTGCAGCATCTGCTTTCTTTTTGCTTTTGTCTTTTGATAAAGCCGCCTTTGAGTCTTTTGTTGAGGACTCGTCTGATTTCACTTGTGTGTGTTTAGTTGTTTTACTTTTTGCCGTGGTAGTGGCAGTTTGCTGAGGAGCTTGTGCGAATATTGACAATGATAATACTGCACATGTGATTAATAAAAACGTTTTTTTCATAATTTAAAATTTGTATCAGTGGACGTAAGTCTGAAAACGGCGTTTAAAACATTAAATCATATTCAGAATTTTTTAACATCTGGGCATCAAAGAATAATTTGCAGGATATTTATCAATTCAAATTTGTTGAATGCTTAACCAACACCTTATACTTATAATTCTTTGGATTGTGTTCTCTTTATTTCACAGCATATTTGCAGCTCCGCAATGGAAAAAAATTATGCAGCAAGTAATGAAAAGAAATTTTAAATACTACCGCATACTATATTCTGTATTTGCAAGTATAAACCTGGGTATAATTATAGTTTACCTCTTTAGAATTGAAAGCATAACACTTTGGGAAACCCACATTATTGTAACTATTCCTGCAATATCCTGTATGATAGGAAGTGGCAGTTTAATGATTTTTTTTGCACAAAAATTCTTCTTTGATTTAAGTGGCGCCGATATTTTTCTTAAAACAAAGAAACCGGAAACGCTTATCAAAACAAATCTTTATAAATATGTAAGGCATCCCTTGTATGCTGCTACCCTATTGTTTATCTGGAGTATTTTCTTTTGGCATCCATTGCTTAGCAATCTCATTTCCTGTATAATCATTAGCATTTACACTATTACAGGTATTCGGTATGAAGAGAAAAAATTAATACATGAATTTGGAAAGTCATATATTCAATATCGGGATAAAACTCCTATGCTTATACCTAAATTGATTATACCCGGAAAAAAAATATCAATATGAAAAATGAAAACTCAGGTAATAATATTCTCTTTAAAGAATTAGAATCTCTTTTAAAAAAAGGTAATGCCCATGTATCGTTTAATGATGCAGTTAAGAATATTCCATTTGAAGACCTGGGAAAAAAGCCTGGGGATTTACCGTACAGCATCTGGCAGATAACAGAACATATCCGCATTGCACAAAAAGATATTCTCCACTTTTCATTCAAAACAAATTATACAGAATTAAGCTGGCCCGAAGATTATTGGACAAAGGATACTGCTCCGGAAAATGAAGAAGCCTGGAAAAATAGCATTAAAGAAATTAATGATGATCTTAATGAATTTATAGCGCTTTTAAAAAATGCAGAAAGTATATTTATGCCTTTACCACATGGCAGCGGGCAAACATTATTGCGTGAAGCAGTGCTGATTGCAGATCACACAAGTTATCACACAGGCGAAATAATTATACTAAGAAGATTGTTGGGCAATTGGAAAAATAACTAACGCACACGCTAAGAAAACAATTTTAAGAAAACAAAATGGGCGGCATCAGAAAGCAAACTATACAATCAAGTATCATTGTTTATTTTGGTTTTGCCATAGGTGCTTTAAACATGTATTTGTATTCAAGACATGGTTCGTTTACAACTGAACAGTTTGGATTAACGCGTTTGTTTATTGATTTTGCGCAAAACATTTTTGCTTTTGCAAGCCTTGGAAGCATTCCTGTTCTATATAAATTTTATCCTTATTACAAAGACAATCTTCCTGATAAAAAAAATGATCTGCTCACCTGGGTTTTAGTTGCCTCTGTTGTTGGTTTTATTATTATAACTGTTACCGGCATTGTGTTTGAGCCTTATGTTGTGCGTAAGTTCAGCGAACGTTCGCTGTTGTTTCTCCAGTTTTATAAATTGGTTTATCCGTTTAGTTTGGGCTATTTATTTTTTGCCGTGTTTGAAGGTTATTCATGGGCATTGCAAAAAACAGTTGTTACAAATGCATTGAAGGAAACTATAATCAGGATTATTACAACTGCATTCATTCTTCTATATTATTTTAAACTGATAAGCTTTACTCAGTTTATGTATTTGTTCTCATCTCTTTATTTAATTATTACAGTACTGCTGATAATTTATTTATGGCGCATTCATCAATTCCACATCACATTTAGTGTTAGCCGCGTTACAAAAAAGTTCATTAAAAAAATGGTGGGTTTGCAATTTTTTGTTTTTGGGGGAATATGTTTAAACGCAGTCGCCATCACTATCAGCGGAATTTTAATTGCCAGTAAAATGGGTCTCGGCGCTACTGCTGTTTATACACTTGCCGCGTATGTTGCAAATTTTATTGAGATACCGCAACGCAGTATTACTTCTATTTCAACCGGCGTTTTATCAAGAGCATGGAAGGATAAAAATTTTGGGCAAATCAATTATATCTATCATCGCTCCAGTATAAATATGCTGCTGATAGCTTTATTTATTTTTGGAAATGTGTGGCTTAATATTGCGCATGGCATACATATTTTACACATACAAAATGAATATGCTGCCGGGCTTGGTGTTGTTTTTGTTTTAGGCATTGCAAAAATTATTGATGCAGGCACAGGAGTAAATTCTGTAATCATCGCCACATCAACTTTCTGGAAGTTTGAATTTTTTACCGGAGTAATTTTGCTTTCATTACGCATACCATTAGCATATATTTTAATTCAGCGTTACGGCATTATCGGTCCGGCTTATGCGGAGCTTATTTCGCAGGTATTTTATAATTTTATACGTTATGAATTTCTTCGCAGAAAATTTAATATGCAGCCATTTAATAAAGAAACATTCTACACGGTCTTACTCGGCATTGCAGCAATTGCTGCTGCGTATTTTTTATTTTTTAATGTTGATGGATGGCTTGGCATTATTATCCGCTCCATATTATTTTCAGGCATATTAGCCGGTGGCATGTTCTTACTAAAACTTACGCCTGATGCCATGCAATTAGTTGATGCTGCTAAAACAAGAATACAGGACTGGAAGAAATAATTTTTATTTTTCTCACTTGTAATTACTTATCGTAAAAAATATTTTTTTACAATATTATTTGCTGTTCATCACCGCGATATTTATTTAAACTTTTATCAATCTATTTTTCTTATTCATCAAAATAAAATTGCGTTTGTTTACCTGTGTACATTTTAAACGATTAATCAA
>JBDTLW010000075.1:0-7529 GCA_039934575.1 Parafilimonas sp.
CACAGGAAAAAAATGAAAGTGTTTTAAGTAAAGATGAAGAAGCAAAACTTAAAGAGTGGTTTGGATTACAAGTTGGCGAAACACATATTACAGTTGATGTAAAAGGTTTAAGTAGAGATGTGGCTCCAGTTGTTGCAACACGCCCTGAATTTATGCGCCGCATGAAAGATATGGCAAGTGTTGGCGGTGGCATGGCTTCCTTTTATGGACAAATGCCTGATGAAGTAACGCTAACAGTGAATGGAAACCATCCAATATTTCAGCAATTATTAAAAGAAGAAAATACAGATAAACTGAATAAACAAGTTCGCAGTCTTGCTGATCTTGCATTGCTTTCGCAGGGATTATTAAAAGGAGAGGAGCTTACAAATTTTATTCATCGCAGTGTTGAACTAATGGAAGGAAAAACGAAAAGCAATATTATTTTGGAAGCGTAAGATTAATCAATTACTATAAAATCCGTTAATCTTATAATCTTTCTAAATCCTTGTTCAGACAAACAAAAAACTCCACTTTTTTACGGTGGAGCTTTTTTTATGGATGCTTTTCAATCGTTAAGAGGCTTAGTGAATTAAAGGAGCAGCGCCCAGAATTTCTTTTGAAACTTTTGATTCGTATTCTTTAAAATTTTTAATAAATAATCCTGCTAAGATTTTTGCTTTTGCATCATATTCATTTTTGCTATGCCATGTATTGCGCGGGTTTAATAATTCTTCAGGAACGCCGGGACAAGTGCAGGGCATCATCATACCAAATACCGGATGCTTTTGATATTTCATTTTTTTAAGACTGCCGTTTAAAGCTGCCTGAATCATTGCTCTTGTATATTTTAATTTTATACGGCTGCCTGTGCCATAAGCGCCGCCAATCCAGCCTGTATTTACCATCCACACATTTACATTATGCTCAGTTATTTTCTTGCCAAGCATCTCTGCATATAATGCAGGGCTTAATGGCATAAAAGGCGCACCAAAACAAGTGCTGAAAGTAGCTTTGGGCTCATTAATTCCTTCTTCAGTGCCGGCAACTTTTGCAGTATAACCGCTTAGGAACTGATACATTGCCTGACCTGGTGTAAGCATGCTTATAGGAGGCAAAACACCGTAAGCATCGCAGGTCAAAAAGAAAATATTTTTTGGATGATCACCAATACTTGGGTGTGCTGCATTTGGAATAAATTCAAGGGGATAACTTACCCTTGTATTCTCTGTGATTTTTTTGCTGGCAAAATCAATCTGATGAGTGCCTTCAAGAAAAGTAACATTTTCAACCAATGCGCCGGGTCTTATTGCTTGATATATATCCGGTTCTTTTTCTTCACTCAGATCAATACATTTTGCATAACAGCCGCCTTCAAAATTAAAAACACCATTGGTGTTCCAGCCATGTTCATCATCTCCGATTAATTTCCTATCAGGGTTTGCACTCAAAGTTGTTTTGCCTGTTCCGCTTAAACCAAAGAAAACCGCAACATCATTGTTTTCACCAATGTTTGCACTGCAATGCATACTTAATACATTTTTACTTTTGGGCAGTACATAATTTAAAATAGAGAAGATGCCTTTTTTTATTTCGCCGGTATAAGCCGTGCCGCCAATTAAAATAGTTTTATGTGTAAAAGAAACAACGGTAAAATTATCCTGTCTTGTTCCGTCTGTTTCCGGATCAGCTTTAAATGAAGGTGCATGAATGATGCGCCATTCGGGTTCGAAAGTTTCAAGGTCTTCTTCATTTGGTCTTATAAACATGTTTGATGCAAAAAGATTGCTTGATGGATTTTCATTGATTACACGTATGCGAATGCGATAATCTGTATCAGCACAGGCATAGCAATCGCGAACCCATATCTCTTTTTGCTTATCTAAAAATGCGATGAGCTTATCGCGCAGCAGTAAAAAATATTTTTCTTCAATGGGAATATTAAAACTATTCCAATCAATAGTGTCTTTTGTTTCATCGTCTTTTACAAAAAATCTATCCTTCGGACTTCTGCCTGTAAACTTACCGGTGAGAATGCATAAAGCGCCTGTATTATTAAGCACACCTTCATCACGGTATAATGTCTGCTCAGTTAATTCTTCAGCAGAAAGTTGGTAATTGATATTAGTTTTGCTTAACCCTGTTTTTCTTAGTTGGCGGGTTGGAATGGGAATAGTAAGTGTTGACATACTTTAATCATTTTAATTACTGACAAAGGGCAAAATTATTACACAAATGCTTACGATTGTTAGTTTTGTAAAAAAAAGCCCTTAATTAGTTAAACTATACGCCTGAAAAGCAGACTAATTAAGCAAATTAAGAAAGTCTTAAAATTTAGCATTCTGTACCTTTACAAAAAATTTCTACTTTTATCCCTTAATTTAAAATTATTTAAATGAAAAAATTTCTCGTTTTAATGATAAGTGTAATTGCATCAGTTACACTTTTTGCTCAGGCGCCGGAAGTAAATGATAACGATATTTCAAAAGTTATCCAGTTCAAAGAACTTGATCATGACTTTGGAAAAATACCTTACGGCAAGCCTGCTGAGTTTACGCTTGATATGAAAAATGTTTCAAACGATTCAGTAACTATTGAAGATGTAAAGGTTGGTTGCGGTTGCACAACACCTAAATGGCAGCCAGGTCCTTATCCCGCAGGTCAGGATTTTAATATTATGGTAGGGTTTAATGGTTATACAGAAGGTCAGTTTAATAAAGTGATCACTGTTTATTTTAAAGGCGGATTAAGCCAGGTGATAAAATTTCATGGAGAAACTTATAAATCTCCGGATAATCCTGCTCCGGGTAATGACGCTGTTCAGCAATTAAAATCAGGAGGAAAATAATGCGCATCATTTTAAGTTGCATAACTGCCTTGCTTTTTTTTACTGCTTCCAATGCACAGGTTGACAGCATTGCAGTATTTAAAGCAACTACTTATTCATTCGGAAATATTAAACAAGGTGTGCCGGCAACAACGGAGTTTCCATTTGTAAATAAAAGCAATAAGTCTTTAATTATTGAAACAGCAGTAGCAGAATGCGGATGCACTACACCTGAATATCCCAAGGCTCCAATTTTAAAAGGTAAACCCGCCGTTATTAAAGTAACCTATAACGCAGAAAATCCCGGCAAGTTTACAAAAAGAGTTACGGTGAAATTTGCAAATATTGCAGAACCAATTGTTCTTACTATTGAAGGGGTGGTCACGCCGTAAGAAATAATTTTTATTAAAAAGCCATGCAAACCGCTGGCTTTTTTTTATGGTCCTCATTAAAAATTTTCTATTTTTCTCAGCACCATAAAACAATATATTCCCAAGCCTGCATTTCAAAGCTTTGAACGGCACCAAGGTTATACATTATATCAGAAAAAAGATGTTTAAAATTTCCTTCTAACAAAGGATGTGTAAGAGTAAACTGAAGCCTGTCTTTATTGCTAAAGTTGAAAACAACAAGCACTTTACTATCTGCTGTGCAACGAATGAAAGCAAAAATGTTTTCATTATAAACTGATGGCAATACATGAATATTTCCTGCTGCATGTAATGCTGCATGAGATGATTTCAGCATTAATAATCTTTTATAAAAATCTTCAAGTGCAGGTTGCTGACCGTTCCATTCAATAACATCTTTATCAAAAAAATGTAAGCGTTTTAAGTTTGGTAATTCCTGTCCGCTGTAAATTAATGGCACACCCGTCCATGTAAAACTAAATACAGCAAGGGCTTTTGCAGCATCTCCAAATTTTTCGTATTCAGATCCATTCCAGGTATTCTCGTCATGGTTGGATGTAAAAAAAAGTTTCAACGCATCCTGCGGATAATCCTGGTAAGTTTTCAAAACATCTTTTGCATCCTGCAATGTGGCAAAACCTTTTACAAGTTTTTCCGTGGCATGCATCCACATCCACGAGTATGTAACATCAAACACTTTATGATATTCCGGCACTTCACATTCTGCTAACCAAAATAATAGCTTAACAGCTTCGCATTGTTGTTTTGCATCCACCCAAAAATCGAGCGTTACCAAATGAGCCATGTCACATCTGAAGCCATCAATATCACATTCAAGTATCCAATATTTCATGCATTCAATCATAGCAGCGCGCAAATCTTTATTCTGATAATTCAAATCAATCACATCAACCCAGCCATGGCATTCTGTAAAATTGCCTGCATCATCATGCACATACCAATCAGGATGTTCTTTTGTCCAATGATGGTCTAATCCTGTATGATTAGCAACCCAGTCAATTATCAGCTTCATTTCTAAATCATGCGCCTGCTTAATGAGATTTTTAAAATCATCAAGATCACCAAATTCAGGATTGATGGAAACATAATCGCTGCATGCATAATAGCTGCCCAAACTGCCTTGTCTTTTTTCTTTGCTGATAGGTGTTATGGGCATCAGCCATAAAATTTTTACACCCATATTTTTCAGACGGGGCAAATGTTTTGCTAATGCAGTAAACGTTCCTTCTTCAGTATATTGACGAATATTTACTTCATAAATATTTGCACTGTTCTTCCATTCGTTCGTAAAAATATTTTCAGTCATAATAAATATTACAGCAGCAAAATAAGCGAAGTGTTTTAAATAAGCATTGCATTCATGCAAATACTATTATTTTGTGTTGCTCATGAGTGAAGGACATCTTTCCAGGAAAATAAGTTTACTCCAAGCCAGCGCCATAAATATGATTGATATGGTTGGCATTGGTCCCTTTGTAGTAATGAGTTTTGTAGTTGGCAAAATGCATAATCAATACTATTTTTTATATGCATGGATTGCCGGTGCTTTTTTATCTTTTGTTGATGGTATGGTGTGGAGCGAACTTGGTGCCACATTTCCATTAGCCGGTGGCAGTTACAATTTTTTAAAAGAAGGATTTGGAGAAAAATGGGGAAAGCCCATGAGCTTTCTTTTTGTTTGGCAAACAATGATACAGGCACCTTTAGTTATTGCATCCGCTGCAATTGGTTTTGCACAATATCTTACGTATATTATTCCGCTTACTGAAATTGAAAGCAAAGTTGTAAGTGGTATTGTAGTTATTTCAATTGTTTTTTTGTTGTATAGAAAGATAGAAGCTATCGGTAAAATAAGTGTGTTGTTGTGGATTGGTGTTTTTGTAATTATGGGTTGGATAATTATCGGTGCATTGATGCATGGGAATTTTATGCAGCCTGTTATGCATATAAATGATGGTTTGCAACTGAATGAAGGCTTTGCTGCGGCATTAGGTTTTGCCAGTGTAAAAACAGTGTATAGTTATCTCGGTTATTACAATGTTTGTCATTTAGGTGGTGAAATAATTAAGCCTGAAAAAAATATTCCGCGCAGCATTTTTATTTCTATTACAGTTATTTGTTTTTTATACCTGATGATGAACATCAGCGTTGCATCTGTACTTCCATTGCATGATATGGCACAAAGTAATTTTGTAGTTAGCGAATATATACAGGCAATTGCAGGACCTACCGCTGCATTAATTGCAACAGGAATTATTTTATGGGTTGCATTTGCTTCTGTATTTTCTGCCACACTTGGTTATAGCCGCATACCTTATGCTGCTGCAAAAGATGGCGCTTTCTTTTCTGTTTTTGCAAAGCTTCATCCAACAAAAAATTTCCCATATATCTCTTTATTGGTATTAGGCGCTGTGGCATTTGTATTCAGTTTGCTTTTCAGATTATCTGAAGTAATTACAGCCATTCTTGCCATGCGTATATTAATACAATTTGTTGGGCAGTCCATTGGTTTATTGCTTTTGCATAAAAGAAAAGGCCATAAGTTTTTTAAATGGAAAATGCCGTTGTATCCTTTGCCGGTTATACTTGCCATTTTAATATGGTTATATATTTTTTATTCAACTGAATTAAAGATGATGTTGTTTGCCGGAGCAATTATTCTGGCAGGAATTATATCCTATCTTATAAAATCAAATTATAAAAAAGAATTTCCATTTAATGCTAAAGATGATATTGTAAAAGAACACTGATGGAATCTGAGACTCACTTTTATACATAAAAAAACTACGTTGTTATATTCAACATAGTTTTAAACATAAGACTAAGGCACTTGCAGGCTCGGGTGATCTGGCTTTAATTCTTTATTAAAAAAAACATTTACTGCAAATAATTAGCTTACAAACTCCTGCACGTATAAATCATAAATACACGGGGGCAGGATGATTGGTTCCATTGAAATAGTTAGATTGATTTTCATAATAGTGACGGCAAGTTGCAATCTTTCAACTTTGCAATATGGGTTTAAAAGTTATTATAATAGCCCAATTAAACATTTGCAATTAGCACCAGCTAAAATGAGTTTTATTTTGTGTTTCAAAAAATTAACTGCATCCATTTTGAAATGGTAACTTAAAATCCACAAGCTTATTTCGCTTCCGTTTGCCTATGAATTTAAAATCTTTTGCAATTGTTTTTAGTATCGTGCCTGGATTTTTACATGCTCAGGAAACAAAAAATTTAACAAAAAATACCTGGTCTGGTTCTCTTGCCGGTTATTATTATTTTATTCCAGGTGAAGAAATGTATCCGACGCTTATTAGCTGCGCTGATTTTAAATCACTGCATCTTGAAGCAAGATATAATTATGAAGACATCAATACGGCTTCAGTATTTGCAGGATGGACTTTTGGAAAAGATAGTAAGTTATCTTATTCAGTAACACCAATGGCTGGTATTGCTGTTGGTAATTCAAATGGTGTTTTGCCCGGGCTTGAATGTAGCGCAACATATTCGGCAATCAATTTTTATACAGAGAATGAATACATGTTTGACTTTACAGGGAAAGAAAATTATTTTTTTTATTCGTGGACACAATTAAGTGCAAACACTTTTAAAAATATGCAGGCGGGTGTGTTGGCAGAAAGCCTTAGATGGTTTAAAACTAAATTTAATGTGCAGCGTGGCATTTATGCTGAATATTCGCCGGGTAATTTTACGTTTGATATATATGGCTTTAACCTTTTTACAAGCTCTGATTTTTTTATGGCTTCTGTTACATACCAGTTTTAAAGTACTTCCGTTAACTTATCAAGCACACGTATCGCAATAGGGCAGAAAGTTGCATTCTTTAAAGTAATGTTTGTTCTCTTTATAAATACATCTTCATTGGTGTAAGGAAAGCGCTCACAATCTGAGGGACGCACTTCATAAATGCTGCAATAATTATCTGCAGCAAGAAAAGGGCATGGTGTTGATTTTACTACATAATCACCATCTTCATCAACACGTAAATAGGTTTCTATAAAATCACTTTCTTTTTGTTTAAGATGTTTGCTGATGCGTTTAATATCAGGTGTTTTAAAGCGAGGCGAATAATTTTTACAACAGGCTGCACAATCAAGACAATTGATTTTAGCAAATGCTTCTTCATGCAATGCAGGTAAGGCTTTCAGCACTTTGTTTTTATCTGCACGCTGAAGGAATTGCTTATATTTTTTTTGCTGCTTTTTATCGGTTGACTGTTGCATTAGCACAAAAGTATCTCTATAAAAATTTCTAACGCATCATTCACG
>JBDTLW010000076.1:0-7520 GCA_039934575.1 Parafilimonas sp.
GTAATGTTGCGCATAACCGCTTTTTCAGCCGTAATTTGTATGCCTTCATCTTTGCCCAATACACCTGCCTTGCTTAGTATTACAAGCATTACAATTAATATTACTAATATGCCGATTATCCATTTTAATTTTTTGCTCATAATGTAAAAATTTAATTATTCATCTTTTATAATTGTACGCCCTGGCCTTTATAAAATTCCAGCACTTTTACTTTAAAGATGTAATCATACCTGGCTGATACCTGGTTAATTTTAGCCGTGGTTAAATTTGTTTGAATAGTGATATAATCTATGGTTGACATCAAGCCTATATTATATCTTTTTGTTCCAAGATCATAAGCATATTGCTGCGTTTGCACTGCCTTTGTTGATGAATTATATTTTGCCAGTGCAGAAACAGAATTACTATAAGCGGTATAAATATTTTGCTGCAGAGTAAGATTATCAGAACGTAACTGCAGTTGCAGATTTTCAAGATTCAGTTTCGCTCTTTCATAACTTGTTCTAAGTTGCCTGCCGTTTAAAATAGGAATGTTTAACTGCAAGCCAATAGCCTGGCTGAAGTTTATAGTGCCAATTTGCCTGAGATAACCTGGTCTCTTGGTAACAACATTACCTCCTGGTATAATTAAATAATCTCCGCCACTTGTATATAAAGTATCTGCATTGGGAGAAAAACTTGTGACCTCACGATAAGAACTACCATAATTACTTCCTAATTGTCCAAAAGCTGATAAAGTTGGGTACATAGCGCCTCTTGCACTTTTTACTGCATACTCACCCGCAACTATATGCATGCTGTCTGCCTGCTGCAAAGGCTGCGTGCTTATAGCAAGCTGATATACATACGCGGGTTCGAGTTCAGATAAAGGCGGAATAGGGATTTTAGCAACATCAGGTGTTGACACTTTAAAATCTGTGGCTTCATCTAAATTCATTAAAGCTATTAACTGAATTCTGTTTTGATCAGCAGTTCCCAATGCTGTTATATAATTACTGCTGTCAGTTGCCAGTTGCGCTTCAAGTTGTGCAGCATTTAATTCGGGCATACTGCCTGCGTCAACTAACTTTCTTGTATTATCAAGCTGCGCTGTTGTTTGATCAATCTGAACTTTTGCAATGTTTGCCTGTTCAACAGACAGCAAGGTTTGCAAATAAGCAGCCGCCACATTTAATGCAATATCATTTCTTGCTTTACCCACGCCAAGCTTATAGGCTTCTTCATCTTTTGCAGAGGCCAGTATATTATTTTTTATACTGAAAAAATTAAATAGTGTAATACCTGCCTGTACACTATAACTCTGAAAAAATACTTGCTGGTTGGTAAACTGATTTGTGGTGGGGTCTATACTTCTGCCAAACTGATAACCTGCTTGTGTATTAAAACCAAGCGTGGGGATTACCTGGCTTTTTGAAAGTTTAGTTTGCAGTGCAGCCTGCCTCGCCTGCACATCTGCCTGCAATACCGTAATATTATTTGCCATTGCATAATCCACGCAGCGGCGTAAATCCCATGTATTCTGTGCATTTATTTTTTCAAGGGAAAAACAAAGCAATAAAAGCAAAAAATATTTCATCATCTTTTTTCTCATGTTTATTAACCGGCAATTGAAGCAAATGTTTTTTAAAAGATCTTCCACAGTTGCTTCCGCACGATACCTTTTTTCTGGCGGCAAAAATAATAGAAAGCATTTTTACAATATCTTAAAATTTACATAAGCGGAAAACTGCGCTGTTGAAATTCTGAAAATGAATTATTGCAGCGCTAAAACCTGCAAATCTTAAATAGTATTTGCTGAGGATGATTTTTAATGATAAAATAAAAACATCATTTATTACTTTCGGGCAATAACAAAAATTTTTATGCGCATTTTAATTGATATGGATGATGTAATGGCTGATACAGGTGCACGCTTTTTTGAATGGTATGAAAGAGACTTTGGCGTACGTTATACCAAAGAAGATATTCATGGCAAACAACTGCATGAAATTGTTCCTGAAGAAAACAGGCAAACGGTTTCAAACTATCCTCATCAAAAAGGTTTTTTTAAAGACTTGCCTGTTATTGAAAATGCCAAAGAAATAATTGCGGTTTTAAATACGCTGCATGAAGTATATGTTGTGTCGGCAGCAATGGAATACAAATATTCCTTTCTCTACAAATATGAGTGGCTCGATGAACATTTTCCGTTCATTCACTGGAGGCGAAGAATATTTTGCGGTAACAAGCATTTGATAAAAGGAGATGTATTAATTGATGACCATGATTTTAATCTTTCCGTTTTTCCCGGCAGACCCATTGTGTTTACAGCGCCGCACAATGTTCATTATAAAAATTATGAAAGAATGGAAAACTGGCTTGATGCAAAAAAGTTTTTTGATGGAATAGTATAATTTTATACATATTGAAGCTGCTGGTCAACTTTTCAACTGATCAACTTCTTTAATGCATCCTGTCTCCTCTCCATCCTAAATTTTTAATTACATCCGCTTCATAAGCAATCCATTCATTCCAGCGTTTGCGCACTTTGTTTTTATCTATGTATGTTTCTGCCAGTTCAATAAACGTAGTATAATGTCCGGCTTCGCTTTCCATAAAACGGCGATAAAATTTTTTTAAATAATCATCATTCAATCCTTCGCTTAAACGCTTAAAACGTTCGCAACTTCTCGCTTCAATTAATGCGCATAATAAAAGCTTATCAAGTAACCGGTCTTCTTCTGCACCACCCTTTTTCTCAAATTGCAAAAGCTTATTTACATATTCATCTTTACGTTGTCTGCCCAACTTTAAGTTGCGCTTATGCAACTCCTGCAAAACCAGTCTGAAATGTCCCCATTCTTCTGTAACTATTGGCGAGAGTTCGTTTACCAGTTCATCTTTATCAGGATAAAGTTGTATTAATGAAATGCAGCTTGTTGCTGCTTTTTGCTCACAATACGCATGATCCGTTAAGATATCTTCTAAATTTATTGCTGCTATGTTCACCCAACGCGGATCGGTTGGCAGGTGCAATCCTAAAATATTTTTTTCCGATTCGTTCATGTTTTTTCTTAAAGCAAAATACAGGCATATTTTTTTAATGCTTTCTTTTCTGGTATTACATTATTTATGTCGCATCATATTTTGCAATATAAACCTGACTGGTTTATTGCAGTGACAATAGTCATGATGATTGAAAGACCTGTCAGGCTTCATTTAGGTTCCATTCAAGGAATCTGAATATTTATGTCGCATCATATTTGGGTTTTGTCTAATTATTTTCAGACAATACATACAAGTTTTAATTTTGGGCCCTGAATAAAACCTTCACTTCCATCAATACAAATATTTGATATGAAAAAGAATCTCATCGCTCTTTTTGTGTTTGTTATTTTAACATGCACCGGAAAATTAATTGCTCAAAGCGTACCGCAACTTGGCAAAAATTCAAATAAAGAAATTATTGCCGCGATGACGCTTGAAGAAAAAGCTAAACTTGTTACAGGCAATGGCTTTCACATGCCGGGAGCCGGCGGGCCAACTGTTGGTCAAACACAGGATAAAGTAGCAGGTGCAGCAGGAACTACGTTTGCTATTCCGCGTTTTGGAATTCCATCTATTGTGGTTGCAGACGGGCCTGCAGGTTTAAGAATTGATTCTGTAAGAAATGACGATCACTCAAAAACATATTACGCTACTGCATGGCCTGTGGCAACTTTATTAGCTTCTACATGGGATACAACATTAGTAAAAAAAGTAGGTGTGGCCTTTGGAAGTGAAGTGCATGATTATGGCGTTGATGTTATCCTCGGGCCGGCTTTAAACATTCATCGCAATCCATTGGGCGGAAGAAATTTTGAATATTATTCTGAAGATCCACTGATTGCCGGCAACATGACTGCTGCAATTGTGAATGGTATTGAATCAAATGGTGTTGGCACTTCTATTAAACATTTTGCAGCCAATAACCAGGAAACAAACCGTAATACAATTAATGAAATTATTAGCGAAAGGGCTTTACGTGAAATTTATTTAAAAGCATTTGAGATCGCTGTAAAAAAATCGCAGCCCTGGACGGTGATGAGCTCATATAATAAAATAAACGGAACCTATACTTCTGAAGAACATGATTTACTTACAACCATTTTAAGAAAAGAATGGGGTTTTAAAGGTTTGGTGATGACGGACTGGTTTGGCGGCAAAGATCCTGTTGCGCAAATGCAGGCTGGCAATGATCTTTTAATGCCGGGTACAAAACAACTATCGCAAAGAATTATTGATGCAGTAAATCATGATTCACTTGATATAAAAGTGCTTGATCAAAATGTTGACCGTGTATTAAATCTTATACGGCAATCTCCTTCTTTTAAAAATTATAAATTTTCTGATAAACCCGATCTTAAAAAAGATGCGGCTATATCGCGGGAAGCAGCTTCTGAAGGTATGATCTTACTTAAAAATAATGATAATGCTCTGCCTTTAACATCAGCAAAAAATATTGCTTTGTTTGGTGTAAACGGGTATCAGCTTATTGCCGGCGGCACAGGCAGCGGCGATGTAAATAAAGCATATACAGTTTCATTGGCACAGGGTTTAACCAACGCAAACTATATTATTAGTAATGAGATAAAAAATACTTATTCCGGCTATGTAAATGATTATAAAGCAAAAAATCCTAAGCAAACTATGATGGAGCAATTTATGCATCCAAGACCGCCGATGCCGGAATATGCAATGGATAATGATATGATAACCAAACAGGCTTCTGCAAATGATGTTGCCATTATCTCAATAGGCAGAAATGCAGGAGAAGGTAAAGACCGGAAAGTGGAGGAGGATTTTACTTTAACTGACACTGAACAGTCGCTGATTAAAAATGTTGCCAATGCATTTCATGCACAAAATAAAAAAGTGGTTGTTGTTTTAAATATTGGCGGTGTTATAGAAGTGGCAAGCTGGCGCGATGAAGTTGATGGCATTTTATTAGCATGGCAGCCGGGACTTGAAGGCGGTAATGCAATGGCTGATATTTTAAGTGGTAAAGTAAATCCTTCCGGCAGGCTGGCTACAACATTTCCTATAAAATATGAAGACGTGCCTTCTGCTAAAAATTTTCCCGGAAAAGAGTTTCCTGACCAGGCTACTACCGGTGGTTTCGGCATGAAGTCCATTCCCGCAGAAGTAACGTATGAAGATGGAATTTATGTTGGCTACCGTTATTACAACACCTTCAATGTAAAACCTGCTTATGAATTTGGATATGGGTTATCTTATTCAAATTTTACTTTCGGAAATTTAAAATTAAGTTCATCAACTTTTAATAATAACATAACAGCAACACTTACAATAACCAACGAGGGTAAGGTTGCAGGCAAAGAAGTTGTTGAAATTTATTTGAGTGCACCAACAACAAATCTTGATAAACCCGCCGAAGAATTAAAAGCTTTTGCAAAAACAAAATTGCTAAAGCCGGGCGAAACACAAACATTGAAATTTACGCTTACTGCTGCTGATCTTGCTTCATTTAATACAGCTAAAGAATCATGGATTGCAGATGCAGGTAATTATATTGTGAAAGCAGGCGCTTCATCATCAGACATACGTTTAACGGCAAATTTTAATTTGCCAAAAGATGTTGTTGTTGAAAAGGATAATAAAGTATTGGTTCCGCAAACTGAGATCAACGAGTTGAAGCCTGCACAGCATGAAACAGGCTTTATAGAAGACCTGAATACTTTTTCTGCAGTAGGTCAATAAAATATCTTTCCTATTTTTAACCTGTTATGCAAATAAAATTAAATTGCACAACAGGTTATTTTTATTAAAAAAATTAATATGAAATGAGCCATAAGAATAAAGTTCAAATCACTTAAAAATATTTATTTGGCGAATTCCATGTGACAACTAAAAAATATAAAAAATATACACATGAAAACAAAGTATGTCTTTTCTGTATTGATGCTTATTTTTTTTAATGCTTCAGTTCACGCACAACAAAAAGTAATTCAATTATACAATGGTGCAGCGCCAGGTTCTGAAAACTGGAATTGGGATGAGAAATTCCAGGACGCCAGTAAAAATTTGTTCAAAACAAATGTTGTATATGATGTATCAAAACCAACACTTACCGTATTTCAGCCAGACTCTTCCATTGCTAACGGTACATCAATTGTTATTTGTCCCGGCGGCGGTTTTCATCTTTTATCAATCAACAGCGAAGGCATTGATGTTGCAAACTGGCTGGTTAAAAAAGGCATTACCTGTTTTGTATTGAAGTATAGGTTAGTGCATAGCTTAACAGGCAATCCTGTTCAGGACATGATGGATATGATAAACAAAAAAGAAACTTCTGATGATCAAACCAAAAATGTAATTATGATGGCTATTGCTGATGGTCGCGAAGCCCTTACTTATGTACGTAAACATGCTGCAGAATATAATATTTCTCCTGATAAAATTGGTATCATTGGTTTCTCTGCAGGCGGCACTGTTGCTGCATCAGCCGCACTTAATTATAATGCAGATAATCGTCCCGATTTTGTTGCACCGATATATGCGTTTATGCCAGATTCTGCAATAACAAATATACAGGCTGATGCACCGCCGATGTTTTTAGCGGTCGCTTCAGATGATCAGCTTGGTCTTGCACCTAATAGCGTTGATCTGTATAATAAATGGATCGCTTCCAAACATTCGGCTGAGTTGCATATATATGCAAAAGGTGGTCATGGTTTTGGCATGCGTGAACAAAATATTCCAACTGATAACTGGATAGAAAGATTTGGTGACTGGTTACAATTAGAAGGCTTTGCAAAAAGCGCATCAATGAATGCACAGCAGGTTGAGGGCATGCAAAGAATGCTTAAAGACTGGTCCAATATTGATCGTTATGCAGAAGATAATGAAGAAATAAAATCAGGCACTGATAAGAATCGCGTAGTATTTATGGGTAACTCCATCACTGATGGGTGGATAGATACAGACTCTGCATTTTTTGCTGACAATCCATATATTGATCGCGGCATCAGCGGACAAACAACACCGCAAATGTTAGTACGTTTTCGTGAAGATGTAATTAACCTGAAACCCGCAGTGGTTGTGATTCTTGCAGGCATTAATGATATCGCCGAAAATACAGGACCCATGACCCTTGAAGAAACGTTTGGCAATATTATTTCCATGACAGAACTGGCAAAAGCAAATGGCATTCGTGTGGTAATTTCTTCTGTATTGCCTGCGTATAGTATTCCATGGCGGCAGGGCCTGCCCGCTGCAGAAAAAGTAATGAAGTTAAATGCGATGCTGAAAGCATATTCAGATAAAAACAATGTTGTTTATCTCGATTATTTTTCTGCAATGAAAGATGATAGAAACGGTTTGCCAAAAAGATTATCGTCTGATGGTGTGCATCCTAATCTCGATGGTTATAAAATTATGGAGCCGCTTGCGCAGAAAGCAATTGCAGAAGCGATGAAGAAGAAATAAAGACCTCACCTAAATCCTCTCCAAAGGACTACTGTGTACCCACAAGTTGAGGC
>JBDTLW010000077.1:0-7502 GCA_039934575.1 Parafilimonas sp.
AAACTTTCAACAGTTTCAGAACCTTTAACGCTCATTAATTTTTCTATACGCGCTTTTACATTTTTTTCTGTTTCTTCAAATGCCGGATGCGTTGTCGGGATATTTGCAGTACGTATTTCATCTGCCAAATAATTTCCTATTGTATATGGAATAACAAAATATCCATCAGCCAAACCCTGCATCAATGCACTTGCACCCAAACGGTTTGCACCATGATCGCTGAAATTACATTCTCCCAATGCATACAAACCTTTTACGTTTGTCTGTAATTCGTAATCAACCCAAAGTCCACCCATGGTATAATGTACCGCAGGATAAATGCGCATGGGAACATTATATGGATTTTCGCCGGTTATCTTTTCATACATGTCGAAAAGATTACCATATTTTTCTTTCACTACTTCATCACCAAGATTTTTTATTTCTTCTGTTGAAGGATTTTCGATGCCGTGTTTATGTGCTTCCACTTTTCCATAACGCTGAATAGCTGAAGTAAAATCAAGATATACAGCTTGCTTTGAAGTACCAACTCCATAACCTGCGTCGCATCTTTCTTTTGCTGCACGGCTTGCCACATCTCTTGGTACTAAATTTCCATAAGCAGGATAACGTCTTTCTAAATAGTAATCTCTTTCTTCTTCAGGAATTTCATTTGCTTTACGCGTATCGTTTTGTTTTTTAGGAACCCAGATTCTTCCATCATTACGTAAACTTTCACTCATTAATGTAAGTTTGCTTTGATAATCGCCACTAACGGGGATACATGTTGGATGAATTTGTGTGAAGCAGGGATTTGCAAAATATGCGCCTTTCTTGTGTGCCTTCCAGGCTGCTGTTACATTGCAGCCCATTGCGTTGGTAGAAAGATAAAATACATTGCCATAACCACCTGTGCATAGTACAACAGCATGACCAAAAAATCTTTCCAATTCGCCTGTAATTAAGTTACGGCAAATAATACCTCTTGCTTTGCCATCAATCAAAACCACATCCAGCATTTCATGGCGTGTGTACATGGTTACGTTGCCCAATGCTACTTGCCTTTCCAAAGCCTGGTATGCGCCAATTAATAATTGTTGACCTGTTTGTCCGGCTGCATAAAATGTTCTTTGAACTTGAACGCCGCCAAAACTTCTGTTGCTTAATAAGCCACCATATTCACGCGCAAAGGGAACACCCTGTGCCACACACTGATCAATAATATTTGCGCTTACTTCGGCAAGGCGATGCACGTTACTTTCACGGCTGCGGTAATCGCCGCCTTTTATTGTATCATAAAATAAACGGAAAACACTATCGCCATCATTCTGATAATTCTTTGCTGCATTAATGCCTCCTTGTGCTGCAATGCTATGTGCACGCCGCGGAGAATCCTGAAAGCAAAATGATTTTACCTGGTAGCCTAACTCTGCCAATGAAGCTGCTGCAGATGCACCTGCTAATCCGGTTCCTACCACTATAATTTCAAGTTTACGCTTATTGGAAGGATTTACCAGTTTACAATGTCCTTTATAATCCGTCCATTTATCTTCTAATTTTCCTTCGGGAATTTTTGCATCAAGCATAAATCAAGTTTCAATGTTTACGAGTTCAAAAATTTAAGAGTACAAAGTCAGCAGCTCACAGCTTTTATCTTATCCATCCTAAATAAAAACTTATTGGCATCATTGCAAATGCTAAAGGAACAATAATTGAAAAAGCATAACCTAAGCCGCGTAATAAACTAATGTATCTTTTATTATGAACGCCTAATGTTTTAAATGCGCTTAAAAAACCATGTGCCAAATGATAGCCTAAAGAAATACAGCCTAACACATATACAATTACAATCCATAATTCCTGAAACCTTATCTGCATTAATGAATAAAGATTATGCACTTCTTTGCCGCCTGTTAATTGTACTTCGGGCATTTTGCCAAAGCGTGATGGAATCCAAAAATCTATTAAGTGAATTATCAGAAAAAATAATATTAATGTTCCTAACAAACCCATACTGCGGCTATACCATTTGCTGCCGCGGTTACCATAATTAATTTCATAGCCAACATTGCGTTTGGTACGGTTTTGCATTTCAAGCACAAGACCCTGTACAATATGCAGAATAAAAAAAACAAATAAGCCGATTTCTAAAATTCGTGGTACAACATTTTCGCCTAAAAAATTGGCGGCACGATTAAATACTTCTCCGCCATCATTAAACCAAACACAGGCATTTACTGAAACATGTACTATTAAAAACAGGATTAAAAAAATTCCTGTTAAAGACATCGTTATTTTTTTACCTACTGAAGAAGTGAAGACTTGTTTCCACGTCATAGTTTTTGCAAGATTTGTGTTAGAAAACCGGTTGCAAAATTACAGCACGATTGCCAGAATGAGAGTAAAAAATTGTTTGCCGCATAATTTGTGCTTAACGGATTGCTGTTGAGGTACAATATTCAACCATGCCTCATTAATTCACGGAGACCGGTATGGTTAGCGGTATTTCTTCAGTCTGTAACACAAGAAAATCTTAAACTATTTTCCGCTTATCTAAAATTTATTTATTACCAAGTATAGTTTTTTACTTTTGACAAATGCTGAGATTGCTGAACATACTTTGGAACAGTTTTAAAATGTCGCTTGATGAGCTTAGGCACAATAAGCTGCGCAGCGGGCTTTCGCTTACCGGTGTTGCTTTTGGAATATTTTGTATCATCAGCGTATTGGCAACAGTAGATAGTTTGAAGAATAAAATTCAAACCGATATTTCTGCGCTCGGCACTAATACAATTTATGTTGACAAATGGCAATATGGCGCCGGCGACGATGGAGATTACCCCTGGTGGAAATTTGTAAACCGGCCTGAACCTAAGTATGCCGATATAAAGTATATTAAAGAGCGCAGCTCACTGGCGGAGAATGTTGCATATTTTACATCCGAAGGAACATCGTTGAGCTATAGAAATTCTGAAATGCAGAATGTTAATGTGTATGGAGTGAGCAGCGAGTATAATCAGATTCAAAATATAGATATTGCAGCAGGAAGGTATTTTACTGAAGCAGAATTTATGGGTGGCAATGCCGTGGGGGTTTTAGGCTATGAAAATGCAGTACAATTATTTGGGTCACCGGAAAGAGCAATTGGTAAATCGGTTTCTTTTGATAAACATCGTGCAACCATAATTGGTGTAATTGCAAAACAGGGGCAAAGCTTTGGTCCTGGTTTTGATTTCGATCATTCAATTTTCCTTGCATATTATTTTTATGCAAGCATTTATAGTGTAACCGGTGGTTACAACCAGCATTTTATAATGGTTAAGGGCAAACCAAACGTTCCTTCAGCTGCATTAAGTGATGAATTGAAAGGGGTGATGAGACAAATAAGAAAATTAAGCCCTAAAGAGGAAGATAATTTTGCCTTGAATGATATGGATTTTATGACTGAAGCTGTAGGCGGATTTTTTGGAACTGTAAATATTGGTGGATGGGCAATTGCAGGTTTAAGCCTTATTGTTGGCGCCTTTGGTGTTGCCAATATTATGTTTGTAACGGTGCGTGAAAGAACAAGTCAGATTGGTTTAAAAAAAGCCATCGGTGCAAAAAGCCGTACTATACTTTTAGAGTTTTTGTTAGAAAGCGCGTTCCTGTGCATCATTGGAGGATTTGTAGGTTTGCTGATGGTTTGGGGATTGACTGCCATACTTAGCGCAGTTTTGCCTTTTGCAATAACAATATCAGGAAAAATTGTTTTTCTTGCATTTTCACTATGCGTAATACTTGGTATTTTATCAGGCATAATTCCTGCAACTATTGCAGCCCGCATGAATCCTGTAGATGCAATAAGAAGTAAGTAATAAGTAACTTAAATCATATATTTTAGCAACCAATTTGTTGCCCACCTGTTATCTGAAACTTAAATCAACCGAAATAACATTTGAAACAAGATCTGTGGTTTGCGTATAATGCGCGTACCTAACTTCAAGGGATTTCAGGTTTTGCGTTAAAATACCTTTTGGAGGTGCTATTCTTAACCCAACACCAAATGATTGACTTGTAAACGCAGCCAATGCATAATTGCTGGTATAATATTGATCATCCGGCGAATGAACTGCATAAGGCGCAAAATATTTTGCCGCAGTTTGCTGATAATACCTGTAAAAAGGAGAAACAGAAAAGAAAGGGCTTAGTTTTATAGGCACTTCAAGACTTACTGTATTAGATTTCAGACCCCAGTTATCAATATAAAAACGGTAATAACTGCGAAGAATAACATTATCACCCAAAAAATAATTAAGCCTTAAGCCAATGGGTAACTTAAATCTTTGTGATGGTAAATTTTCAATAGTGTCTTTACCATTATTAAAATAAACACGATGAAATGGCAAACCAAGATAACCGTTTTGTTCAACTAAATCTACAACAATGCTGCCCTGCATACGCTGGTTTATAACCTGGGAAAAAGAAAATTCAGCTGTAAAAGTATTCCTTGGTTTGGATGGAGTGGTATTTTTTGACTTGCCTATCTGCTGTCCATTCCTATAAATAATTTCAGTAACGTGGCCGCTTGCGGTTGTAACGTATACTATACTATCAGATGAAGAATTGTTCGCAGAATCAACAGACGAAAACTCAGATGGTATTATCATTTTTATCCTATCCAGGTAAGTACTTAGCTTAACGCCGAATTCTCCGTTATGATTTGTCTTTTTTGAAAAAGATGTATTGAGTCCTAAAGAATGATAAAAATGACGTTCTGCAGAATAATACGCGCCTAAACCAAACGATGTTCTCTTACTTTCATTTTCTGTTGTCCAATCGAACGTTGGATAAATTCTTGTTCCATAATTTCTTGCATGGCCGTTTGAATCAACATAAGCCTGTGATGCTGCCGTGTGATAATCAATCCCCAGCCCTCCATCAAATGTATTTTTACGCTTATCGTTGCCCCATTTTACAAACCTGAGGTCAATACCATTAGCAAAATCAGTAACATCGCCAATGCCTTTACTGTCAGTTCTTCCGCCCATAACAGCAGATTTATCTGCCTTTTGCGAATAATAACTTGAAATGATATTTACTTCATCCAGCTTTAGTGTTTTTGATTTATAGGCTGAGGTATCATTTGAAAATTGTGAGAATGCATGCAGAAACATAATATACATTCCAACTACTGTAAGACAAATCTTTTTCATGTAAGTTTTTGACTTTAAAAAAATTAATTACATCCGCAACCGCCGCCTGTTTTACCGCCGTTTGCACCGGATGATCCTTCACGGTAAGATTGCACATTCAACTCATTTTTTTCCACTTTACGATTGCTAAGCGTCATTTCGGCATCATTAATACGGCTCTTTTGATAGGCTTTTACATTGCTGCAGGAAATGATAATAATACTTAGTAAAAATGCGAAAGCGCATTTAAGTAAACTGTTCTGTGCTTGGGTCATATTATTTCGATGTTGCTTTAGTAGTTAATGAATGCTGCTTTAATTAAAACGAATGTTATTCGATTTATAAATCTGGTCGTTGTCATCAATAATAATTGCTTCGATGTCTTTCATTTGATTTATCATATGCAGCCCCGCTTCAATACCCATAATCATTACAGGTGTTGCCATGGCATCTGCTATCTCTGCATTAGTTGTTAAAATGGTTACGCTTTTAATTCCTGTTACCGGTAACCCGGTGCGTGGATTAATTGTATGCGAGTATTTTTTCCCATTAATCATTACATATTTTTCATAATTACCAGATGTAGCAACAGCCATATTGGTAACAGTCATATAAGAAAATATTTCGCCGGCCATATTTGGATTTACAATACCAATTGTCCATGGTGTACCATCCGGCTGAAACCCCCAAACAGTTAAATCGCCTGATGCATTTACAATACCACTTTCAATGCCCATTGATTGCATTATATATTTAGCTTTTTCTGCAGCATAGCCTTTACCAATTCCTCCAAAGCCAATGCGCATGCCTTTCTCTTTAAGAAAAACAATTGAATTTGTTTTATCAAGAACGATATTCAGGTAATTTACAAGGCGCACCATTTTCTTGGCAGTTTGTTTATCAGGCAGCGATTTCATGTTTGTATCGAAATTCCATAAGCGCTTATCAACTGATCCGTATGTTATATCAAAAGCACCCTGTGTTACTTTAGAAATTTTGATGGAACGATCAATAATATTAAATGTTTCTTCACTTACCTGTACAGGTGCAATCCCTGCATTCTTATTAATGAGCGCTGTTTCGCTATTATCACTAAACGTTGTAAGCAATTTCTCTATTCGCTGAATTTCGCCAATTGCTGCATCAATAGAAGCATTAGCAAAGTCTTCATTATGAGCAACAGCACTTAGCTGGAAACGGTTGCCCATTAATCTCAGACTCTTGCTGAAAACTTTTTTTTCAATTATGGTATTACTTGTTGCTGTCAATAACATTTTTTACTTCGTCTGCAAATTCATAAGCGGATTCATTTGGAAAACCGTCCCATTCCTTCAATACCTTTCCATCTGCGTTCAGTAAAACGGTATAAGGAAATGCGCCCCTGGCGTTATAGTGGTCAGCCATATCATCATTCAATTTTTGTTGCTCTTTACTTAATTGATTTTTTTTCATGCGTGGAAAATCTGCATTCACCATTACCAACTCGGAATCTGCCATTTTGCTAAAATCGGAATCATCAAAAATCTCTTTATGCATACGGATACAGGGGCCACACCAATCAGATCCTGAAAAATTAAGTAGGATATATTTGTGCTCCTGTGTTGCAATTTTTTTTGCTTCATCCAGGTTATTATGCCAGCCTATAAAAAGTGAATAGAAACAAATTAAAAGACTAATTTTCATAAATAGGTTTAATTAAAAGAAGAGTTTTTAAGACATTGTAGATGTGCAAAGAATTAAAATGGTTGGCTAAGAAAAAATTAATTTTAAATATTTAACTGAAATGTTAAGCTAATTGAAACAAACATCTAAATTTTGTGTAATACCGGTAAAATGCTTTTATAATTAAACAGCTGATTTCTAATTACACTTAACATACTCTAAATAGATTTTTCGCTAAGTATTTATTTTGTAAAATGACCACTATTCTCGCTATAGAATCTTCCTGTGATGAAACATCTGCCTCTGTTTGTGCTGATGGAAAAATTCTTTCAAACATCATCGCTAATCAAACTATACATGAGCAATATGGCGGCGTAGTTCCCGAACTTGCCAGCCGCGCACATATTCAAAATATTGTTCCTGTTGTTGATGCTGCATTGTCAACTGCTAATTGTAAACTCTCAACTATAAAGGCTATTGCTTTCACACAATCTCCCGGCTTGATCGGCAGTTTGCTTGTGGGTACTCAGTTTGCAAAATCTTTATCACTTGCTTTAGATAAACCTTTGATAGCCGTGCATCACATGCAGGCGCATGTATTGGCAAATCTTATATCTGATCCTAAACCAACATTTCCTTTTTTATGCTTAACGGTTAGCGGCGGTCATACACAAATTGTAATTGCAC
>JBDTLW010000078.1:0-7409 GCA_039934575.1 Parafilimonas sp.
CAAAGATGTTATTGTTGTTGAATACTCGCATAAAAAACAGGAAGTAAATCAGCTTGCGTTTGATGTGCCAAACGGAAGAGGAAAAGGCACCTGCATTTGGGAACCATTAAGCACATGGGAAAGTTTCTTTAATAAAGATGGAAAGGCGAATAAGTATTTATATATGTATGATGAAATAAGTAAGGAGTATTTGAGGAAGTAAGTTGATACTTACTTAATTTATAAAACAACGTGAGTAAAAAAATAGAACACACTAAACAAACAGGCGATGCGCTGTTATCAGAGTTGTCGCAATTGATTGAGCAAAGCAAGCAACAAGTAGCGGTAGCAGCTAACAGTACATTGACAATGCTTTTCTGGCAAGTAGGCAACCGCATAAACAAAGCACATCCTGCAAAACAAGCGGGCTGAATATGGGAAAGAGATTGTGTCGACAGTGTCTACACAATTGAAAGAAAGGTTTGGGAAGAATTTTGAATTGAGAAATGTAAGAAGAATGATGCAGTTTGCCGAACAATTTTCAGATACGGAGATTGTCGTTACACTGTCACGGCAATTGAGTTGGTCGCATTTTGTGGAATTGCTGCCGCTCAAAAAACACGAAGCAAAAATATTTTATGCACAAACAGCAACAGAGCAGGGCTTGGGTATAAGAGAATTAAGAGAAAGCATTTCAAGAAAAGAATTTGAACGAACGGCAATAGCCAATACACAAGTAAGCGGTTCATCGCTCATTCCGTTCAATACATTCAAAGACCCTTACATTCTTGACTTCCTTCAGTTAAAAGACGGCTACTTAGAAAAGATTTGGAAGCAGCCATTTTAAAAGAACTGGAAAATTTTATTCTAGAAGTGGGAAAAGGATTTGCTTTTGTGGAAAGGCAAAAGCGAATGATAATTGACGGAGAAGATTATCATTTAGACCTGTTATTTTTTCATCGCAAACTAAAACGGTTGGTGGCAATAGATTTAAAAATCGGAAAGTTTCAGGCAAAAGATAAAGGACAAATGGAACTCTACCTGAAATGGCTTGACAAATATGAAAAACAAGAAGGCGAAGAAAAACCAGTCGGATTAATTTTATGTGCCGAAACCAGCCGCGAACAAATAGAATTATTGGAAATGCACAAAGACGGAATTATGATGGCAGAGTACTGGACTGAACTTCCACCTAAAAAAGAATTGGAGAAAAAATTACACCAGGCATTGATAGAAGCAAGAGAAATGCTGGAAAGAAAAAGATTAATGTAATGAACTGCAATGATTAGTAATAAAGAAAAAATATTTGAAAATCACATTGCTGCTATCTTACAGAGAGGCACAAATATTTTCTGCTTTCAGCAGAAGAATGCAGCGTTCAACCTGCCAAGTTTTTAAAATTTCACACCTTCATAAATTTCAGCTATCAATAAATTTTCGTTGATGGCTGAAATCAGAAGACTATCGTTTACATCATTGTATTCTTCCAGTTCCCAATGTTTTTTTTCGTTTAACCGGAATACTTCAATATGTATGCTTTCTGAATCAACAAGTATGTATTCTTTTAAAACAGTTATATCACGATAGAGTTTAAACTTTTCACCGAGGTCATAATTTTTTGTTGAAGGAGAAAGTATTTCAATAATTACAGTTGGGTTTAAAACATTATACTCATCGTTATTAAGCGTTAATACTTCTCCGCAAACAATGGAAATATCAGGATAAGTAAATAATGTGTTTGATTGAATGTGAACGCGGGCATTACTGCCATAAGGCTGGCATTTTTTCCCTCTTAATTTATTATATAAAATACCTGAAAGGTTGCTGGCGATTTTATTATGCGGCATCTTAGCGCCAGACATTGCAAACACTTCACCTTTATAATATTCATGTTTTTCCAAAGAAGCATTCTCCATTTCAAGATAAGCTTCAATTGAAATTTTTTGTTGGCTGTAAGCGATGGCAGGTTCATTAACTTCCATAAAATAAATATACAATATTTTTTATAGCGCACGGCATCATAAAGTATTGCGTATTGGTAAGCACAACAATACGATGATGCAAAACATTGTCGTTCTGTTGTTACAACAATTGATCAGTTCACATATTCTTCATCAAAACTTATGCATTTCAGTTTTCGCATTCTCAACAACTTTAAATTTTAAACATCTAATTTTGGCGGCTATAAAATCTATTTTTTGTTGCAACAATCTCCATACTTACTTTATTCAAACGGCAAAGGCAATATCTATGAAGATGAAAGCCTGTATGCAGTTGGTCGTGCAGGATGGGATGCTTTTCCTATTGAAAAAAATGATTGGATAGAGCTGCCTGATGGCGGTAATTTATATGAACTTCCCGGGCGCAGAGGTATTGGTATTGATGTGCTGACCGGTGATATGCGTATATGTGAAAAAGGCTGGGCAGTGGCAGCGTTTATTCCACCTGCACACACAGGTTTATATTTAGCCGCTTATGAAACTTTGCCTGATTCGCCAACGCTTCCGCTATTTTGTTATACCGCAGCAGGCTGGCTAAATAATAAATTTTATGTGCCTGCAGTACGCATTGAAAATGATATTCGCCAGGAGCATGCAGGGTATAGTGAAGAAAAAATACAAAGCGGCGCAGATTATTTATTAGCGCACTACCCGCACAATCGTTTGGTAAAACATTTGATGCAGAATTGCTGTCTTACTTATCATTGCCCGGCTGCAAGAAATTTATCTTTAAACAGATGGGAATGTCCTGTGCCAACATCGCCTGCCTGTAATGCAAATTGTATTGGGTGCATTTCATTTCAACCTGAAGAAGAAACAATTGTTTCCACGCAGGACAGGCTCACATTTAAACCAACTGCAGAAGAGATTGCAGAGTTTACCGTGCCGCATTTATTAAACGCACCTTTTCCGCTTGTGAGTTTTGGGCAGGGTTGTGAAGGTGAACCTTTGCTGATGTGGGAAACGATAAGAGACGCCATCATTGAAATAAGAAAACATACAAACCGCGGCAGCATAAATATAAATACAAATGGTTCTAAGCCCGATGCGGTGAAAGCCTTATGTGAAGCGGGTTTGAACAGCATTCGTGTAAGTATGAACAGTGCGCAAAACCATATTTATACGCCATATTACAGACCGAATAATTATGTGTTTGAAGACTTGATAGAATCGCTGAAAATGGTGCGCAGTTATAATGGATGGACGAGCATAAATTATTTTGTTTTTCCGGGCATGACGGACACTGTTGAAGAATATGAAGCGTTGCGAAAATTAATTATAGAAACAGATTTATCTATGATTCAATGGCGCAATTTTAATATTGACCCGGATTGGTATTTAGGTAAGATTGGCATTACAGAAACCGGCGAAATGCTTGGCGTAAAGCAATTAATGGAATTACTGAAAGATGAGTTTCCGCACTTAAAATATGGTTATTATAATCCATCTGCTGAAAGAATTAAGGGAAACTTTGAAAATGATTTTGCGCATTATGCATAGCTGAATTTGTAACAAGGTTTTTATTATTTTAATTTATATAAAAAAGAAAATTTATGTCAATGAACACTGCTTTGCTTGCTGAACTAAAACAGGAATCTGTAAACACAAAAAGATTGCTTGAATGCCTGCCATCAGATAATCTTGATTGGACACCTCATGAAAAATCTATGAAAATTGGAAAGCTTGCAAAACATATAGCAGAGCTTCCGGTTTGGATTGGAAGAATTATTAATGCTGATGAATTTGATTTTGCTTCTGCAAATTGGAATTCGGAAAGCAAAGAAACTAAGGAAGATATTTTAAAACTATTTGATGAAAAACTTGCAGAGGCATTATCTGTTTTGGAAACAGCATCAGATGAAACACTCAATAAAAAATGGCTGGTGCGCCGCGGAGAACAAATAATGTTTGAATTATCTAAAAAAATAGCGCTAAGGAATTTTACGTACAACCATACTTATCATCATCGCGGGCAATTAAGTGTTTACCTGCGTTTGCTTGATATTCCAGTTCCCGGCATGTATGGTCCTTCTGCTGATGAAAAAATGTTTTAAGTTAAAATAAAAGAGGTTTCAACAATCATTGAAACCTCTTACTAAATTTCTTGAAAATTATTCGAATAATTAAATTGCCATCATTTCTTTTTCTTTTGCGGCAAGATGTTTTTCCACGAGGTCAATATATTTATTGGTGGTTTCCTGCACAGTATTTTCACCATCGGCAGCAACATCTTTACTTAAACCATCCTTCTGCAATTTTTTAATTTCCTCAATGGCATCGCGGCGAATATTTCTTATAGCTATTTTTGAATGTTCCCCTTCTGCACTTGCTTTTTTAAATAATTCTTTACGGCGTTCTTCAGTTAATGGCGGTAAAAAAAGGCGAATTTGATTACCGTCGTTTTGTGGTGTTATACCAATATTTGCCTGCAGTATTGACCGCTCAATTGGCTGCAACATATTTTTTTCCCAGGGCTGAATACTGATAGTGCGTGCATCGAGTATGGTTATATTGGCAACCTGTGTAATTGCAGTGGGGTTGCCATAATATTCAACAAATATTCCGTCAACCATAGTTGGGTTGGCTTTGCCGGCGCGTATCTTGGTTAATTCAGTTTCAAGATGGCTGATGGCTTTTTGCATGGATGATTCAGCATCATCTATTACCATCTCCATTTCTTCTGATTCCATAATTTAAATTTTAAATGCAAAACTAAATATTCAAAAAAAATAAATCTTTTTAAGAATCTTCTCTTACAGAAGCTTTTTCTTTGGCAGGAAAGATAGGATAAACCTTTAAATCAGTAATTGCTTCCTGAGGTTCATCACGCACAATATGCAGTTTTTTGCGTACAGGAATAAACTGTTTCAAGATAAAAACTGAACTGAAATAAACAATAAACTGTATGGCAATAATTATATGCAAATCAAGATTCTGAATTAATAAGGTTAAGCCGGCAAATAGAAATTGCGCCATTAATAAAGTAATGGTAACTTCTGTGTGCGACAGCCCTTTGTTTTGTAAAAGATGATGTAAATGATTTCTGTCGGGCATTAAAGGCGACTGTTTTTTATAAATGCGTAAAGCAAAAACTCGCAGCACATCCATTAATGGTATCAGCAAAAAGCCAAATGCAATGGCAGGTGTGGAGTGATCCATAAAGTTTGATTGTATTGATGGATCTTCAATAAATTTTATGGCAAGTATTGCACACATAAGCCCAATTAATGTAGAGCCCGAATCGCCCATGAAAATTTTTGCCGGCGGAAAATTGTACATTAAAAATGCCAGCAGTGCACCGAAAATTGAAAAAGCTAAAACTGCATAAGGCATTACATCATTTATAAAAAAGAAGATACCAAAAAGCATACAGGTAACTAACCCAATTGAACCCGCAAGCCCATCAACGCCATCTATGAGATTGAAGGAATTTATAAGCAGGATGATGGTGAAAAAACTTACATAAATACTTTCAATATGGGTAAGCGCATGTATGCCAACAAAGCCATGCAGATTTGTAATTAACAAATTGCCTTTTAATGTAAGCATGGCAGTTACCAATAACTGCCCAAGAATTTTTTTCCAGGCTTTAAGGCAAAAAATATCATCTATCAGCCCCAAAATAAAAATGATGAAAAACGCAGCAATAAAATACTGCAGCTCAGAATTGTAATTGTTGAAATCAGAAACAAGTAGCTGGCTTAAGATAAGACCGGTAAAAATTGCAATGCCGCCCAGGGATGACACGTCATGATTATGCGTCTTCCGCTCATCCGGTAAATCATATAATTTATTATCGTGAGCAATCCGAATGATTAAAGGCAGCAGGAAAAAGGTTATAAGAAATGCTATTATAATTCCGGCGGCTACTTGTATCATGCAAAGAAGTTTTTTGTCAAGGGTAGGTTTGAAACGGCACAAATGTAAAGTCAAACCTTAAAACCTAATCCCTTTTTAACTATTATCGTGCTAAACAACACAGCAATATTTATTCCATAAGTTTTTATTAAAGAGAAATTACTAATAAATTGTCTTTATAACCTCGCTATTAATTTTAACAGGATAACTCTTTTTTAAATTGTTCAGCCATGTTTTTTCTAATTCTTCCTGGTAGTCATTCACCACCAAACCTCTCGCTTCTTCAAAACTTTTTTGTTGTGGCTGTGCATACACATTTAATACATGAATGAATGTATATGAATCGCCTGGTTCATTAGCTTCTGGCAACGTTTGAAAATCTTTTTGCATGGATACCTGTTGTTTTACAGGCAACTGATCTGCTTCAAAACGGTTACTGTCAGCATATACGGTATTGCCATACGCTGCCGTTATATTGCGCCAGTTTTCAGGGTTATTTTTTATTTTAAATGCAATTGAATCAACCACACTTTTATCAGGTGCAGAAATAACAAGCGCTGTTGCGCTTTCTTTCCACATATATTCTGCTTTGTGTGCATCATAATATTTTTTTAAGCCGGCAGTATCTTCAGAAGCCTTACTCCATACATGTTTGTCCATTACATAAAACAACATATTGGCATCGCTGAATTCCCTTATCTGCTCAGTTGCGGCAGTATCAAAATCTTCTATATGTTCTTTATAATAATCAGCGCAGGCAATTCGAATGTAATTGTGCATTTGCTTTTCGTAATCTGGTAGTTGTGTACCCTCAGCGGTTTTATTACTTTGTAAATAACCAATCCAGTCTTTAACTGTATTTTTCTTTTTTGCAAACTGAAATAAAACTGTTTCTGGTTTTAACCCCTTGTACAAAGCAGGCAGATGTCTTACATTTTTTAAAGCGCTGTCGGTATAACCCCATAAGTCTGTATGTTTATACGCTGCCTCTTTGAATCCTGTTTCTGCAAGCCATTTTTCCACAAGATTATTTTTGGCAGCTTCAAGTCTTCCATCATTTTGAATTTGTGTTTGAAGCCATGCGGCAAAAGCAACATCATTTTCATCAGTAGAAACAGGCAGGCTTTCATCAAGCTTTAAAATATTATAGCCATACTTTGTTTTAAATGGCTTAGAGATATCGCCCTGGTTTTTTAAGCTGAAAACTTCTTTCTGAAAATCATCGCTGTAATCTCCAACTTTTACTTCTATTGCATTTGCATCCTGGTAATCATAATAATTGTGGCCATACAGCGGAAGTAATGAAGCAAATGAAGTTCCTGTTTGTAAAAGAGTATAAACAGAATCTGCAATATGCGCTTCCACATCTGTTTGAGCAGTTGTATAAAATTCAGGTGTTGGAAATAATAACTGCTCTATTTTTTTTCTGCCGAGCGCAGATCTTTCGCCGGCATTTTTAAAAATATGATAACCGGCATTGCTTTTATAAATAACAGAAAAGCTTCCCGGTGTAAGATTATAAATAATATTTTCTATTGGATATGGCAATGTGAAAACGGTTATGTATCCTAT
>JBDTLW010000079.1:0-7349 GCA_039934575.1 Parafilimonas sp.
CGAGTCCGAATATTTTTTGTTTGGCATCTTTAAAGGGACATGAAGATTGTGGTTGTACAATGGAAGTTACCTTGATGTCTGTCAAAATATCATCAGAAGGTAAATCAATTCCTTTTGCAGAAGAACCAATTGATACTTCATATTTTTCTCTAAGATGTTTCTGAAACCTCTGTTCTATAAGTGTTCCAACGGCTTTGCCGTCAGTCACTCCATAAAGTTCTGTATGTTGAAGTTTAGATTGTTCGACACAAAATAGTTCCGCTTCCTGGATAAGGTCTTCTATTGTTAATTTTGATTTCATTATTTAGCCTAAAGTTTTGAGCTAAGTTATTTAAAAATGAATAGCCAATAAAATTGCTCTGCATTCAACAATCAAATTTTCCACAATCAATATTCATTGCACTTATCTTCGCTTTATGAGTAAAGAAGTTGTTTTAAGCGGTATTCGCCCGACCGGTTTTTTGCATCTCGGAAATTATTTCGGCGCATTAAAAAATTATGTGCGCATGCAACATGAATATGATTGTTATTTCTTTATTGCTGACTGGCATAGCTTAACCACACATCCTGATACAAAAGAATTAAAACAACATGTGCAACGTGTGCTTGCTGAATATCTTGCCTGCGGTTTAGATCCTGAAATTGCATGTTTATATGTGCAAAGTGATATTCCTGAAATTGCAGAGCTGTACTTGTATTTAAATATGATGGCATATAAAGGTGAGCTTGAAAAAACTCCAACGTTTAAAGATAAAGTGAGGCAACAACCAGAAAATGTAAATGCAGGATTACTTACGTATCCTGTATTGCAGGCTGCAGATATTTTAGTGCATCGTGCTGTAAAAGTTCCTGTAGGTAAAGACCAGGAGCAGCATCTTGAAATGGCAAGAAATATTACAGAGCGTTTTAATAACCGCTATGATGCAGTGTTCCCATTACCGCAGGCTTTTAACTATGGCGAAACACTTACAAAAATTTTCAGTCTTGATGGCAATGGAAAAATGAGCAAGAGTGAAAATCAAATGGCAACTATTTATCTTGCTGATGAGGATGAACTCATCCGCAAAAAAATAATGAAAGCAAAAACAGATAGTGGCCCAGCAGAAAAAGGAATGCCTAAACCAGATTATATTCAAAATCTTTTTATGCTGATGCAGCTTGTAAGTAATTATGAAACGGTTGCTCAATTTGAAAATGATTACGAAAATTGCAGCATCCGTTATGGTGATATGAAAAAACAATTGGCAGAAGATATGGTTACATTTATAAAACCAATTCGTGAAAAAGCTGAAGCAATTCAAAATGATAAAACCTATCTTACAAAAATTATGAAGACAGGTGCAGAGAAGGCGAGAGCAAGCGCTTCTGAAACATTGAAACTTGTAAGAAATGCCATGGGATTGAATTATGTTTGATGTTTCAACTTTAATGATTAAACTTGAAAATTATTTATGCAGTTCGATTGCTTATTTTTAGTTCACAATAATTTTAATCTTAAAAAGTCCCTTTAGGGATTTAGGGTATGGCAAAACAAAAAAAACCAAAGCATATTGCCGTAGCGGGAAATATCGGCGCAGGAAAAACAACACTCACTGAATTGCTGAGCAAACATTATAAATGGATTCCGCAATTTGAAGATGTTGATCATAATCCTTATTTAATGGATTTTTATGAAGACATGCCGCGCTGGAGTTTTAACCTGCAGATATATTTTTTAAATGGAAGATTAAACCAACTGCTCGATATTCAGAATGGAACAGAAACCATTGTACAAGACAGAACAATTTATGAGGATGCACACATATTTGCACCCAACCTGCATGATATGGGTTTAATGAACAAGCGTGATTTTGATAACTACTTTAATTTTTTTAAAACGTTGCAATCAATGGTGCAACCGCCGGATCTGCTTATTTATTTAAAAGCATCTGTGCCTACATTAGTTGACCAGATACAAAAACGTGGGCGTGAATATGAAGAAAATATCCGTCTTGATTATTTAAAAAAACTAAACGAACTCTATAACCGCTGGATTGAAAATTATAAGCATGGACCAGTGCTTATAATTGATGTTGATAAAAATAAATTTCCTGAAAGAGAAGAAGACCTTGGTGAAATATTCCGCAAAATTGACTCGATTTTGTTTGGATTGTTCTGATAGATATTTATGAAGTCAGTTATTAAAATTTTTTGTATTGCACTGTTTGTTTGTATGCTGAATGAATGCATGTCACAATCGCGCAATGAATCTTTTTATGCTTTTAAAGAAGATTGGTCTGCAGCACAATCTATTGACTCCTGTTTCTATTTTATGCATGAAATAAAGAAGAACGATACTGAATATGTATGCAGGTATTATAACAAGTTTGGCCCAATGGTAAAACAGGAAGTGTATCGCGATGAAGCGCTGAGTATTCCAAATGGTTTTTTTTGCTGGTATAATGAAAAAGGAAAAATAGATAGTTGCGGATGGGTATTGAATTTGAGAAAGGATGGAAGATGGTCATACTTTATTGGCGATAGCACAAAAGAAACTTATGCTGACGATTATGATAATGGAAAATTTTTAAAGCGTGAGGTTAATCTTCCTGCAGATACAACGCAAAGGGAAAAGGATGCCACACAAAAAGAAGCCGTATTCAGACATGGTTCAAACTCATGGCTTAAATATATTTATGCCAACATAAATGTACCTGATAGATTAACAAAAAATCTTGGCGAAGGGAAGTATGTGGTAACCGTATCTTTTGTGGTAAATAAAACTGGCAAAGTTGAAAATGTTTTTTTGTTGAAATCAGTGGAATGGTCAGCAGATGCAGAAGTGTTTAAAATTGTGGAAACTTCACCCGACTGGCAGCCTGCAATTCAACTTGGCAAACCTGTAAAATACCGTCAAAGAGAAGACATCACCTTTAGTGTTGAAAAATAATTCCGACATTTATTAATCTTTACAAATACGCAATCAAAAGTATCTGATTTTTTAGTCTGCAAATCACACCATAAAAATTTTTTATCAAAACTATTTTATGAAATATATTTTAATGTTTCTAACTTTTGCAGTAGGTACAATTATCCCGGTACAGGCAGTATTGAATGCAAGATTAGGTAATCAGGTTGGCGGTGCAATTATGGGTGCATTCATGAGTTTTTCTACAGGCTGTATATGGCTGCTTTTGCTGAATATAAGTGTAAATAGCACAGCATTAGTTTCATTAAAACCAATGCAAACAGGCCCCTGGTATTTATGGCTTGGCGGATTGATAGGAGCCATTTTTGTTTGCTATATTACCTGGGTAAACCAGCGGCAGGGTGTTGGGCTTACATTTGCGCTGGTTATAAGCGGACAGGTCTTTATTTCTTTATTGATAGATAATTTTGGTTTGTTTGGTTCAGCCATAAGAACAATAACTTTGGAAAAAATAATTGGCGCCGTATTTATTATTGCAGGCATTATTCTGATTAAGAAATAAAATGAACAATCCGAATTTACATACAGAACAATCGCAGTTAAGTGTTGAAGAAAAAGAATTTGAAAACAACATACGCCCAAGACATATTGTTGAATTTGCAGGGCAACAACAGTTGATTGATAACCTCCTCATTTTTATAAAAGCAGCTAAGCTGCGTGGTGAAGCGCTTGATCATGTTTTATTTCATGGCCCGCCGGGCTTAGGCAAAACAACATTATCAAGAATTGTTGCTAATGAGTTAGGTGTAAATATTCGCGAAACCAGCGGACCAGTAATTGAGAAGCCCGGTGATCTTGCCGGTCTGCTTACAAATCTTGAAGCTAATGATGTTTTATTTATTGATGAGATACATCGCCTGAGTACTGTTGTTGAAGAATATTTGTATTCAGCGATGGAAGATTTCAGAATTGATATTATGATTGATACCGGGCCCAATGCACGCAGTATTCAACTCAATTTAAATCAGTTTACATTAATTGGTGCAACAACAAGAAGTGGTTTATTAACAGCGCCGTTGCTTTCGAGATTTGGTATTAAATCAAGACTTGAATATTATAACTCGGAAACATTAAAGAAAATTATTGAACGCAGCGCTGCCATTTTAAATGTTAGCATCAGCAGCGAAGCTGCGAGTGAAATTTCGCACAGGAGCCGCGGCACGCCAAGAATAGCAAATGGTTTATTAAGACGTGTAAGAGATTTTGCGCAAGTGCTTAATGATGGCATTATTGATATTGGCATTACGCAACACGCGTTAAAAGCTTTGAATGTTGATGAGCATGGTTTGGATGAAATGGACAACCGGATTCTTTCAACTATAATAGAAAAATTTAAAGGCGGCCCTGTTGGTATTACAACCATTGCTACAGCAGTTGGTGAAGAAGCCGGCACCATTGAAGAAGTTTACGAACCATTCTTAATACAGGAAGGTTTTTTGCAGCGTACACCACGCGGCAGAGAAGTTACACATAAAGCGTATGAACATTTAGGAAAGAAGCCGGGCAATAATACTTATGCCGGAAGTTTATTTAGTTAATGAAGAAATATTTTTGCAAAAACCATCTTCCATTACTATGCTCTGTATAAGTTAAACCATCACTCATTAAATAAGCTTTTACATTATCTTCAATCCCAATATAAATTTCCTTTACATACACCATTATATTATCGTTAAGCCTTGTTAAATATGTTATTAATTCATGTATTGAACCAAGCTTTTCAGGAAGCCAGTTTAATTCCTCTTTTTTATATGTAAGTAATAACATAATAAAGGTTTTTATATTAATAGAAAAAAGTGTGCCTTTTTATAAAATTAAAAAAACTAAATCGCATTTATAGTATAGAAATGCGGGGCAGGAAAGGCAAATGTTCAGCATATCGCTGCCCCGCATCATTATACTATACAAAATAAATTTTTTAAGAACGCATCTGTGTATGATTATTATTTACTTCCAGTATTGTAAATATTTTATTACCTGCAGGCACCTTCCATTTCACTTTTTGCCCCTGGCGAAATCCAATTAACGCAGTACCGATTGGCGCCATTATAGAGATCTTGTTCTCTTTGATATTTGCTTTATCGGGCGTAACAATTATTAAATCCATTTCTTCATTTTTCCCATCAGTTTTTATCCGGACTTTAGAGTTTAGGCCAACTACATCATGCGGAAATTCATCTGCCTCTACAAGTGTTGCTTTCTTTAGCTCCGCCTCCAGTTCATCGGCATCCCGCTTGTTAAATGTTGATTGCGAACGTGCACTCCTCAGATATGAAGTGAGCAATGAATAATCATCTTTTCTTAGTACAAGGGTGTTTGATATCTTTTTCATGTGTTTATTTTTTATTGATGTTTAAAATTTTGTTCTTGTTTACTTTCTGGTTTTTTAAAATATATTTCGTCAAAAATCTTTGTAGCTATACCTGTATTCTTATGAAAATTTTGCGGGATGAATTCTTTCAATGTTTAAAAGCCACAAACTGTATTATTTTTTTGTGGCATAGCATTTATCTAAAAGATTTGAAAAATACTAAACCCATCCCCCGGGCTGTATTTTTCCAGAGCGGGGGATTACTTATTAAAGTCCTTAAAATTTGGGTAAAAATGTAATTGCTGATTACAGGAAGAGAATATATAATTATGACATGATTGCACTGCAAACAACAAAGGCCTGCAGAAAACATTTTTATAAATATGTCTTTTAATGCGTGTCATAATTATTTTATGTACTGGAAATTTTGTGAATGTTCTTTAAAGGTTAACGCAACGGCTTAGAAATTACATGTCTGTTTTCGTTTCAATTAACAAAACTAAAACTTACCTATTAGTTTGGTATTAATACAACATTAGAATGTAATTAGAAAGCGATCTAAAAGAGATAAACCTTTCCTCAAGCGCGTAATTTTGCGGAGCTGAAGATTAAATATAACTTTGAAAGTTACAGGCGCAATGCATTGTTAGATCAGTACTCTTAACCGAATTGATTGCAGGCAGCCAGCTACAAAAATTCTTATAGTTATCAATCGCTAAATTAAAAAAATAATATCTATGTCACTTAAAACACTCTTACTACAATTGGCAACGGAGACAAATAATCCCTGCGTTACTATTTCTTTAAACACTCATCGTACGCACCCTGATAATGCGCAAGACGAAATCGTTTTAAAAAATCTTCTTAAGGAAGCGGAAGAAAGGGTTATTAAAGAGTTTGGTAAGAAAACAACCGCAGAACTTTTACAAAAAATAGCAACAGTTCAAAACGAAATTGATGTGAATTATAACCTTGACAGCCTCCACATATTTTTATCAAATAACACGAAGGAAATTGTGAAGTTGCCATGGCCAGTGCCACAAAATACGGTGCATATTGCTCAATCATTTTCGGTTCGCCCATTGATAAAGGCTTATAGCCGCAGTGAAGATTATTTAGTGATGGTGCTTTCGCAAAGTGGTGTTCATTTATATGAAGCAGTAAATGATGGAATCATTCGCGAAATTATTAACAATGATTTTCCTTTTACAGAAAACATTCCACCGATTTTTTATCCTGAAAAAACAAGCGACCCAAAGTATGTAGATGATTTAATTAAAAACTATTTTAATGCAGTTGATAAAGCGCTCGTAAAGGTTCATCATGAAACGGATCTGAATTGTGTAGTTGTATGCACAGTCGATAATTATAGTTTGCTAACGAAAGTAGCTGATAAACCAAATGTGTACTATGGTTATGTAAACATTGACTATAACAAGAGAGCTCCTCATCAAATAGTGCAGCAAACCTGGAAGTTAATTCAAAGCCTGCAGCATCAACGCAAAACGGAAGCTATTAAAGAAGCAAAAGAAGCAGTTGCCCAGGGAAGAGTAATAACAGACCTCCAGGAAATTTTCCAGGCAGCCATAGACGGCAGGGGAGATCTTTTGATTGTGCATAATGATTTTGCACAACCGGTATTAATGACCGGTGACAGAACGTTTGACGTTATTGAAAACCCTGCAAGCCCCGGAGTTATTGAAGACATCACAAGTAACATAGCATGGGAGGTGCTTGCAAAAAAAGGAAGAACAATTTTTACAACACAAGATGAGATAAAAGATCTTGGCGATATCGTTTTAAAAACGCGATATTAAAAACGAAACATGAATACATTAAGTTGATTCATCAAAATAAAAAATAAACGCATGAAAAATTTAGTAGGAATAGAAAAAGAAAAGGCTAAAAAATTAGTTATTGAACTAAATGATCTCCTGGCAAATTATGAATTGTTTTATCAAAACTTGAGAGGCTTGCATTGGAATATAAAAGGCAAGGAATTTTTTGAATTGCATTTGAAATTTGAAGAATTGTATAAGGATGCTTTTATTAAAATTGATGAAATTGCAG
>JBDTLW010000080.1:0-7338 GCA_039934575.1 Parafilimonas sp.
CATTTACAAACAAAGGAACATTTATAGTTGCACCGGTTTCAATAGTTGCGGGTTTTAAAGTGCGTGTTGCAGTATCGCCGCGTAAACCAGGTTCAGCATAAGTTACCAATACAACAATTTTTTCAGGCAATTCTGCACCGATTGGTTGCTCAGTTTCTGTATTGGTGCTTACAAGCACTTCACCACCTTCTTTTAAAAATTGCGGCGCATCAATCATGGCTTCAGCTAATATAATTTGTTCAAAGGTTTCATTATCCATAAAGTTGTAGCCGCCATCATCTTTATATAAAAATTGGTAGGCTTTTTTTTCTACGCGTACAGGAAAAATATTTTCACCACTGTTCCATGTTTTTTCAATTGTTCTGGCATTATCAACGCCTTTCAATTTTGCCCAAACTTTTGCAGCAGCACGCGCTGTTTTATTTTCGCCAAACTCAACTACGGTATATAAACTGCCTTCAAGTTTTAAGATCATACCGCGTGAAATATCTGATGTGTTTGCCATACTTTAATTCTTTGATAGGGCGGCAAAAGTATGGATTCAATTTTAAATGAAAAATTGTCTAATTGCAACTCGATTGCTGACCGCTATAAGAGCCGCTTTCTGTTTTCTTACTCAATACACTTTTAAAAAAACATATCTCATTCTTTGTAAGAAAATCTTCTGTGTATGGACCATGTCCGCCAGTTGGGTCAATATGAATTACAGCAGCTACACCTAATTGAAGAAAACGTGCGTATAAAATCTTACTGCCATAAACATACATAGTAGAAGGACAATAATAAGCATGACCTTGCTGAACAGGAATTACACTGTCCTCTCCGCCATGAAATAAAATTGTGGGTACTGCATTGGATGACGTGATGTATTCAGGATTAGGCAGGCAACCTGAATTTGCTGCCATACCTATAATATGAAAGGTATTAGTAAGGCTGTTATCAGCATTATTTATTCCGCCAAGTTCAGCTTCAATGCCGGGAATAATTTTATTAAAATCGGTTTGGGTAAGATAATATGAATTTAAAATAGTGACAGCACCTGCACTGTTTCCGTCAAGAAAAATTTTTGATGTATCAATATTGTATTTACTGGCATTTGCCACCATAAAACGCATGGCTGCTCTTGCATCCTGCACAGACATATACACTGCTCTTTGTGTAATGCCGGTATCAATACTGCAAGGGTCTGTTGCAGCATCTATAGAAGAATCTAAACGATAGTCTATTGAAGCAGCCACATAGCCTTCACTTGTAAATTGCTGCATTGCAGTTGCTGCACTGCTTTTATCTCCTGCGGTAAAACCACCCCCATGCACAAAAAGAATAAATGGAAATTTTTGTGAAGCTGTTGCACCATTGGGTACATAAACATCTAAAGCAAGATTTACGGTGATACCATTCATGTCTTTATTTGAACCGTATTGAACATCTTTAAAAACCGTGGCATCAGGAGGATTGTTTCCAACTGTTCTTAAAGAAGTATTTTTTGTACAGGAAAAAAATATAAAACCAGCACATATAAAAAGAAATAAGAATTTAATTGCGAGCAGTGAGGCTGACTTCATAATTTCAATTTGTCTGCTTATGATAAAATTTTATTAAAAAGGTTTAATTCGTATTAATAAACAAATCCAAAATACATACCATTAAATTTACCGCGGTTCATTGCAGGTTATTGCTTTATAAACTTTATATATTTATTATGAAATGACCTTTATATGCCACAATATAAATACATAAATGAAACAAAAGCCTGTGCATCCTTCTATGGAAGCTTTTTTAAGCGGAGAAATTCTTTTAATTGATAAGCCATTGCGCTGGACATCTTTTGATGCAGTAAAAAAAATAAGAATACTTACCGGTATTTCTAAAGTGGGGCATGCAGGCACATTAGACCCGCTGGCAACAGGCTTATTGATTATATGCACCGGCGCATATACAAAAAAAATTTCTGCATATATGGGCATGGAAAAACAGTATGCAGGTTCCATGATCATAGGCGCATCAACAGCAACGCATGATCTTGAAAGCGAGCCGGAGAATTTTAAAGATGTAAGTCATATATCGTCAGAAGAAATTTATGAAACGACAAAAAAATTTACCGGTGAAATTTTGCAAACACCACCTGCTCATTCAGCCATAAAAAAAGACGGCAAACCCGTTTACCTGCTTGCAAGAAAAGGTAAAGAAGTTATTTTAGAACCAAGAAAAATAACAATAAGTATATTTGACATTACGAGCATATCATTGCCAGAAATTCATTTTAATGTTGTTTGTACAACGGGCACGTATATACGAAGTCTTGCAAATGATTTTGGTAAAGCGCTTGGCACAGGGGCTTATTTAAGCAGTTTGAGAAGAACGCGCATTGGCAATTTTTTGGTTGATGATGCTTTAACGCCGCAGCAATTTGAAGAAAAAATTATAGTAATGAAATCTGCATCAGAAAGGTAATCCAATGCCTAACTGAACTGCATAATTATTTCTTGTTTTGGTAGTGTATTTATCAAGCTCATTATTACGCCAGGTAAAATTTGCAATATCAAGCCAGCCGTTATTTTCAATGCGTGCAGGGTCTTTCAGTTTAATTCCAAAATCAACACGTATTAAAAAATAACTAAAATCAAAACGCAAACCTGTTCCTACACCTAATGCAATATCTTTTCCAAGTCTGTTTATATTAAATTCACTGTTAGGGTTGTCTGGATCTTTACGCACATTCCAAATGTTGCCTGCATCTGCAAATAAAGCCCCGTTAATGTTTACGCTGCTGTAATGTGCAATAGGGTAGCGATATTCAAGATTGGTTTCAAGCTGCATATCTCCATACCTGTCGCTAAAAGTAGTTGAAGTATCACTGAGCAAAGAAGAACCTAAACCCAACTGCCGTAAACCCCAGGCACGCATGCTGTTTGGTCCGCCCGCTATAAACTGTTTATAAAACGGAAGTGTAACTCCCAAACTCGGAGATACTGTATAGTTGTATCCTATACCTGCAAAAGCCCGCATAGCAACAGTTGTTTTACGTAATGATATTGTTTTTCTGTATTCCGCTTCTGCTTTTATATACTGATAAATTTTATCATCAATTTTGTTTAAACCGGGTATGCATACCTCACTTGAAAGGCGTACATAATTAGTTACATTATATTTTCTGTTGTAGGTAAATATTAAGCTTCCTCTTGCGCTTATAACACGGCCTGTATTAAATGAATTGCGTAAGAAAGGATTGGTATTAAATGCCTCAACAAGTTTGGGTAAGGTATCTAAGGAATAAAATTCTATATTAGGAAAACGGAATTTCCACACACGGTTTTTTTTCTTCCAGTCATAGCCATAATCTGCAACAAAAGAGCGTATGCGAAAATAATCCTGCCTTTCTGAATAAGATGCATTTGCACTTATAATCGTTCTTCCAAAATCAAGCCGGCCCAATCTTTTTGTTTTAAAAGGAATAAATGCACGCGGAAAACTATATGATTGACCAAGCGATATTTGAAATGCCTGCAGCAATGAATTTGATTGGGTTTGATTAAAGCCAAACTCTACACCATTTGTTAAACTGGTTGATGATTGTATTGCATGACGCCATACATTTCTGTTGCGGTAAGTAACATTAAGCGCAAGCCCAAAGAAATTACCTGTGCTTAAAATATCTCCTGTATTGCGGCTTGCTTCAAGCGAAGGCGTAATATTTTGTTTTCTGTCCGGATATAAGAAATAATAAATATCAACTGAATCGCCACGTATTATAGTTCTTGTATCCACCTGTTTCCATGAACCAATTTGTCCGAATGTATTCATGGTTTTATAATAGAGATCATCATTATATAAACGCCCGGTGTGCAAATAATTAAACTGCCTGAAAATTTTTGGATTGAATGCACCTTGCCTGAAATACACAGAATAGTTTTTATAATTCCGCTGTATGAATAATTCAGGATGCTGTAAAATACTGTCAGGAAATTCAGTTATATACGCCTCCGGATAATAATAAACTCTTCCGGTATAAAACTTTCTTAAAAAAGAAGTATCTGTATTTGCATTTGCTGTATCTGCAAGTCTTCGCTGTGCAACCGTTACAATGGCCGTTGGATTTTCTTCTTTCCTCTGCTGCGCTTGTTGCAAAACCTGCACCTGTTCAAAGGGATCTAATGTTGGTTTCAATAATGCTATATCCGTTGTATCAACCACGGCTGCAATATTATCGCGCCGTATAAGAAAATAACCACGGTCTCTGTACAAAGCAATAAGACGGTCTAATTCTGAAGCAATAATTTCTTTTGAATACGGCGTTTTGCCGGGTATGATTTTGCTGGCTTTAATATTATTGTTTGTAATGCGCTGCAGTGCTGTATCATTAAGATCAAATCCAAGCGAATCAATTGTTACGCGCTTGCCTGCATCAACATTCATTACAACCGTAGTTCTGTATTGCGGAGGATGCTTCCTTTTATAAAACGTATCAATATAAAAACTATCTTTCATGGCAGCATCAAAATAGCCTTGAGAAAAAAGAAAGCTATTCATGAAATCTTGTGTAATGCTGATGTTTGAAGTATCAAATACAGGAGGCTTTTTTAAAGAATAAAAAACGCCAAATTTTTGAACTCTTCTTGCAAATAAACTATCTGCCCAATAGTTTAGGAGATTTTCCTGCAGTCTTGTTTCTTCATCTTTATTAATATTGCCGTTTATGTTTATTTTATTATTGAATACAAATGGCGTATCAACAGGATAATTTTTTACGCTAACCCTGTTAATTGAAAACAGGAATTTTTGTTCTGTGCACGATGACAGCAAAAAAATAAAGCAAAGAATAATTACAGTAAATGAATTTTTTTTAATACTCAAAATCATAAAGAATGCTCAGCAGGAATGAGGTCAAATATATCCAAAGTTTATACCACAAAAAAAACAGGGATGCAGAAAGTTTATTTGTTGCAGAAGGTATTAGGCTTACAGATGAATTATTACATGCAGGATTTGCCGCCAAAAAAATTTATGCATTGAAAGATTGGATAGTAATTCACCCTGAAATTGAAAATATAAAGGAGGTGAATGAAGCTGAATTAAAACGAATATCAAATTTTGAAACACCCAATAAAGTATTTGCCATATTTCAGAAAAAAACTTTTTCAGCAATGCCAGATTTTAAAAATAAAATAACATTAGTGCTGGATGGCATACAGGATCCGGGAAATCTTGGTACGATAATGCGCACTGCGGACTGGTTTGGTATTGAAAATATAATAGCATCAAACGATACTGCAGATATGTATAACCCAAAAGTGGTTCAGGCAACTATGGGCAGTATATCGCGCGTAAATATTTTTTATACTGATTTAAAAACATTCTTATTAACAAATAAAATTATTGTATGTGGCGCTGTGCTGGATGGTGCAAATATTTTGGATATTCAAAAATTTAAAGAATGTTTTTTAGTTATAGGCAATGAGTCCAAAGGGATACGAAATGAAATTCTGCCTTTTATCAACACAAAAATAACTATACCAAAAATTGGGGGGGCAGAATCACTGAATGCTGCTGTGGCAACAGGAATTATTTTATGTTGTTTAAAAATGAAAGTTTAACGATTAATGTTTTCTAAGAAAAAACTGATAAACGCTTAACAATTTTAAGCTCTTCCCATTTGCTTTAAAAAAGCAACATGAGAAAATACTGCCTGGTACATGTGCGGATACTCAACATACTCAACGTTGTATTCTTTGCAAGCCTGCTTAATTATCTTACTGATAACGGGATAATGAATATGAGAAATTTTTGGAAATAGGTGATGTTCTATCTGAAAATTTAAGCCGCCAACAAGCCATGAAATTACACGGCTTTGTGTTGCAAAGTTTGCCGTTGTTTTTAGCTGATGAATTGCCCACTCATCTTCCATTTTATTGGTTACTACATCGGGCATGGGAAACTGTGTATGCTCTACTGTGTGTGCCAACTGAAATACGATACTCAGAATAAAACCGGCTACAAGTGTCATTACTAAAAATCCAAGAATTGTATTAATAACGCCTACGGTAAACATAGGTATCAAAATAAAAATTACACTGCTTATAATTTTGTATGCCCAGAAATAAAAATGATCTTTTGTAGTCATTTTCTTTAAGGGAACATTACCAATTTTTTTGGTAAAATATTTTTTATAATCAGAGAGAAATATCCAGTAAATATAAAGAAGACAATAAAGAAACCAGAAGTACCAATGTTGAAAGCGGTGCATCTTATATTTCTTTTGTGTAGAAGCCATTCTTAAAAAAGGCCTTGCATCAATATCGTCATCCAATCCATCAATATTTGTGTAAGCATGATGAATAACATTATGTTTCATATTCCACATAAAATGGCTTCCGCCTAAAACACCCAGCGTTACTGCTGCCATTTTATTTAGTATGTGTGATTTGCTGAAACTTCCATGTGCACCATCGTGCATGATATTAAAACCTATAGCTGATACAGTGCCGCCAAGAATAGCACACTCTATAAGAGCCCATAATACAGGAGGCGTAAAGAAAACCAGATGTATATAAAGACCTATCAGAATAATAAGCAGAATTGCCGCTTTCAACCAAAGTTTATAATTCCCCGTAGTTGATTTTCCGGTTGTTTCAAAATAATTTGAAATCCTTTTTTTTAATTCTGTATGAAATGATGGTTTTAACTGTGCAAACTTTGGAGTGGCATTCATGCTGATATCTATTACTTGTGAGTTTGCAAAGGTACAAAAGAATAGGTTAACGTTATGTAATCTTATTAGGAAACGGATAGCTTTTGCTTAATATTATCCCATTTTCTTCTTGATACAGGAACAATAGAGCCGTCATGCATTTTTATTTCATGCTCTTTTGAAAATGAGCTTATATAGCCTGAATTTACGAGATGCGCCCTGTGAACACGAAGAAAATTTTGCTCAGCCAGCAATTCATCATATTCTTTAAGTGTATGCGAAGTAAGCAAGGGCTTTTTATCTTTTAATACAAACCTGGTGTAATTACCCACAGCTTCACAACGGATTATTTCATTACAGTAATAAAAAAAAGTACCGTCTGTTGTAGTAAGTGCAAGCCTGTATTTGGAAGATGATTCAGGAAGATTCAAATTATAGGTGAGGTTTTCATATAATTTTTTATTACCATTATTATGCTGCTTTTGCATAAACCGCTGTACAGCAGCTAACAGCTCTTCGGTATCAATGGGTTTTAATAAATAATCAAGTGCACTGTATTTTATAGCCTTGATTGCATAATGATCATAAGCCGTTATAAAAATGATATCAAAAGAATGATCGGGAAATTTTTCCAATAACTGAAAACCATT
>JBDTLW010000081.1:0-7329 GCA_039934575.1 Parafilimonas sp.
CTGCGGAAATTGAGCAGGTAAATAAAAACCCAAAAGCTTCTGAATATATTCCGCAACAGGAAAAAGGGATCAGACCTGCATGTGTGCTGCCCTATGAATTATATATAAATGATAATTTTGATAAGGATAAAAAAGATGTTGAACTAAATTTAAAAGCAGGCAATACATTTTTTAAAAATGGAGAAGGTGCACCATTTATTGTGCATGCAAAAAATTATGGTGGCAAAGATTTTATAGAAAGAAGTTATGCTGTATCCGTGGGTGATTCTTTAAAAGATAGCTGGCAGGTTAATGATTTTAAAGATGCGAAATATCATTTGGAAGCGTATGGTCCGAATGGTTTTTACCGAAAGTTTAAAGGCAGTAATCATGATTTATTCTTGAATATTTTTTTAGGATATGAAGCCGGCTTATCTAATACATTAACCGGTAATATTGTTTTGAATCTCAGGAATAATGATGATGTAGAAATTGCAATTGAAATTATAGATAACGCATATAAAACAGCGCTAATAAAAAGACAACTTAATGCAAAAACAAAACAAACGTTAGTGCTTGATTTAAGCAAAAGCTATGGCTGGTATGACATTAGCGTTAAGATAGCAGGTAATATGTTTTTTGAAAAACGTTATGCCGGTCATGTGGAGACGGGTAAAGAAAGTAAAAGCGATCCCGCAATGGGAGATGTGTAGTTGAGCTATTATAAAAATAAAAAGAGAGGCAATAACCTCTCTTTTTATTTTAAAATTTTATTTGAAATTATAGCTCTATTGCAAAGAAATAGAATGGAAGTGTTATAGATTGAGGTGTGCCGCCGTTTATGCTTAATGTAGCAGCATCGTCGCAATCTCCATTTCCATAATCAAGGTATTCGTTGGTTGATACACCTAATTGTTTCAGGTTAATTTGAAGCCCGCCCTGAGAGCGAAATCCGCAATCAATATGCTTAACAATTACATTAGAAGGATCAGAGTTGTATTTCCAAACAACCATACTTGAATCGCCATCTAATTCAGTGCCATAAGCATTTGTTGTTATTTGATAAACATCATCGCTCGTTTGGCTGGTTGAATTTCCGCCAATTTGTTTTCTGGTTGATTTACTTACATAAGAAGTATTGTTCCCGGATGCATCGGTAATTACTTTATCTTCCAGAGCTTTCAAAACAAGCGGGCCTGGAGTGGCAGCGGCATCAATAGAGAGCCTTACACTTCCTGTAATATTTACACCATCTACATAGTAATTGCTAAAGGTGGTTACGCTTATAACTTTTCCTGCAGGTGCTGTACTCTGATCGGCATAAACCGTTACGAATCTTTTACCACTTCTTGTTATTCCGCTTCCATCAGTACAACCGCTTCCATAGTCATACACTTTAAGATGCGGATAAACATTTTTTGAAGGACTATATGTTACCGTGCAACAAGACGGAGCATCCGCAGCAATATCATCACTTACTGCAGCATGAATTTCTAAATCTGCTTCGCTTTCCATTGCTCCAATCATAGAGGTTGTTTTTGCAATCTCTGTATTTGATTGTGAAGGGGCGGAACTTGTAATATCACTTTTTTTACAGGACGCTAATACAAGGCATAGTAAGCCAGCTACTGGTATTAGACCGGACAATTTCAGTTTCATAGTTTTTGTTTAAATTGTTAATAAGAAGTTTTTGTTGTTGTGGAAAAGGGTACAGCCAAATTAAAATCCATACAGCACTCAATACAATGTTTAAATAATGTTTTAAACATTTCTATATGCCGATATGATTCTGTGTTGTTGGGATAATTTGATAGCTCTTTTCATAAAGTACAGAAATCTATTTATTAATACATAATAAATATTATGCCATATAAAAAAATCAGTTAAAAATTATTTTTTTGAGCAATAAATTTATGGATTATGTAATTAAGAGAAAAAAATATCTTGTATATCAGATAAAAAAAACAAATTTTCCCATTTTTAAAATAGTGAAAAATAATCATCAGCTATTATATTCTATATGCTTTTTTATAGCGCGGTTGTTTACAAAAGTCAACAACAGTATTATTATTAAAGCTGATATTAAAGTGTAATAGGAAAGGTAGGGGCTAACAAAAATATTTTGCGCAGCCAATGTTTTTTGCAAAATGAATTGTGCAACAGAAACAATAATGGTAGCAATAAGGATGATAATAATATTTGAAGGAATAAATTGCTTTCTCAAAAAAATTTGCAATTGTTTTGGCGCTGCACCCAGTGTAATAAGCAACACAATTTCTTCTTTGGCAGATGCAATAGTTAGTTGTATGAACAAAGTAAAAATTAGCAAGGCAAACAAGAACATTAATACACCGGTTATCCATGAAGTAACTACAACTGCATTGATGATGCCGCGATATTTTTCAAAGCGTGTTTTTTCTGCATTCGTTGAAAGATCATGTTTTGAAAGATATGCTGTAAGCTGCGGATCACCTGCATCTTTAGTTTGAATAATAACACGTGAAGGCTGTTGATTAACTTCTGTTCCAAATTTTTTATTTGCCCAATCCATGAACGGCTGTGGTACAAGAACAGATGAAATTCTATCACTAAAGCCAACAACTTTTCCATAATAATTTACAACACCGGCAGATGTTTGAATATCTATTTGAACAGGCAGATTTTTTACAAGGTCTTGCGAAAGCTGCGGCAAATGCTGCGATTGTGAAAAACCAAAATTATACATGTCTAAAAACATGTTGGGTATTATCATGGGTATGTAATTGCTCGTTTCATTCCATTGCCAGTCGGGCGAGTTTACATCAAGAAATTCATTGGGCACGCTTTCAAAAAAGAAATCAGTATAAAAAGGAATTTGTTTGCTGATGCTTTGCACACCAACACGAAAACGGCTTGCAGTAAGTGTTCCGATTTTTTCAACAAAAGGCTGCTGTTTTAAATCATTTATTTCTGCATTACTTAAGGCAGCATCGCCAACATTTTTATCAGTAATAATTTTATTAATTACAAGAAAATCGGCAATACTGTCCTGCGTTGTTTTACTGTATAAAATTTGCTGATAATTAGATTGGATTTGCACAGCTGACAATATTAGCAACATCGCAATAAACAATCCAGCTACAGCCATTGTATTACGGCTGCGGTTTGCACCTGTGCGAATTAATTTCTTTAAAAGATTGTTTAGCATACACCTCATCCCAACCCTTCTCAATCCCGCACATGCGGGAGAGAAGGGCAAGAACTTATAAATTTAATACTCTTGTATAATTAAAATGTTCATCATCTTCCAGATCAGTTAGTATAAAACCGGCATTTCTTTTTTTACATTCTGATTCAATTAAAGCAGCAGCTTTATCAATATTATTTTTATCCAAATGGCTGAATGGTTCATCCATTATTAACCAGTTAAAAGGCTGCATTAATGAACGAATGATCGCTATGCGTTGCTGCTCGCCATAACTGCACATTGATGCTTTTTGATGTAATATAGATGCAATGCCAAGTTGCTCAGCCATTTCATCAATTACAACACTTTCATATATTGGCTTTTGCAGCACACGTTTCAATTCAATATTTTCTCTTGCTGTAAGGTTTGAAAACAACCGCAGATCCTGGAAAATAATACTGATATTTTGTTGCCTTAATATAGCAAGCTCATCTTGCTTTATTGCAGATAGAGATTTCTTATTCCACAAAACTTCGCCTTCAAAATCTTTACGCAGTTTATAAATTATGTGAGCGAATGTAGTTTTACCGGTTCCGCTTGGCGCTTTGATTTTTATAAGATCTCCGCTTTCAAATTGCAATGGTTTATTCCATACATCAGAATTGCGTTGCAGAAATTTATCTTTTAAAGGAATGGGAATAATGTTTTGTAATTCTAATTGCATCAACAAAAGTGTAATTTAAAATTCATCTGCACAGCATTTTTCATACATCTTCAGATTTAAATTTAATTGCTGTAATATGATTTAAGGTTAGGGTATTAGGTTGTTGGTTTATACCCTTTCCATCCATACCAAGCCACAATTATAAAACAAATTAAAGGAATAATATAAGCATCTGCTGTAGCTTTCTCAGAAAGCATACCCATGAAATAGGGCATAAGTGCACCACCAACAATAGACATTATAATAAATGATGCACCGCGTTTTGTATTGTGCCCAAGGTTTTTTACACCCAATGCAAAAATGGTTGGGAACATAATACTTTCAAAAAAGAAAATCGCCATCAGCGAATACACAGAAAACATGCCTTTGCCGGTTATAACTACCGCACATAAAATAACATTTATGATGGCATAAAGCATCAGTAAAATATTAGGTGCAATCTTTTTCATAAGCGCCGTTCCGGCAAAGCGGCCTGCTGTAAAAAGCACTAAGCTTACTGAAAGAAAATAAGAAGCTTTTGCACTGGTAACAGATGTACTTGCTTCAGTACAATAATTAATAAAAAATGCAGCAATACCCACCTGTGCAGCTACATAAAAAAATTGTGCAACTATAGCGCCTGTAAAATGTTTATGGCTGAATAAAGGTTTTATATCCTCCTTCTTATCAGTAACTAATTCCGCTTCTTTAATTTCAGGTAATGGAGTTTTTATAAACATCAGCGCCACACAAAAAACGATGGCAGCAATTATAAGATAAACATATTTAACGCTGTTAAGATTGCCCTCGCCTTCCCCGGTTGCAAAAAATAAATTAGCTGCAATAATTGGCCCGATGAAAGAACCAACACCATTAAAACTTTGCGCAAGATTCAAACGGAATTCTGAAGTTTCCGGTTTGCCTAAAACTGTTATGTATGGATTTGCGGCGGTTTCTAAAAATGTAAGTCCTGATGCTAATATGAATAATGATAAAAGAAAAAAATTATAGTTGGCAAATTGTGCAGATGGAAAAAATAAAAGTGCACCGGCTGTATATAAAAGCAAGCCGGTTATTATTCCTTTTTTATAGCCATACCTGTTCATAAATATACCGGCAGGCAAAGCAATTAAAAAATAGGCGCCAAAATATGCACCCTGCAAAAGGGTTGATCTTGTTTTAGTAATGTTCAGCAACTCCTGAAAATGTTTATTCAGTACATCTAATAATCCATAAGCAAGACCCCATAAAAAAAATAAACTCGTTACAAGAATTAATGGAAGAAGATAATTTCCTTTTGAAGGCTTAACAGAAATATTTTCTGAAGTTGCTGCAAGCGCCATAGTTTAATTTTAAAAGATTACCGTTAGATTCTATAAGCAATAATGTTGGAAAGTATGCCAATATTTTCAATTCCAATTTCAACCACATCGGCTTCATGCAATGTTAAATCATTTGGCGGTACAAGTCCTGTTCCGGTCATCAAAAAACAACCATCATCAAATACCATTTCAAGAAATAAATATTCAGCAAGTTCATCAAATTTTCTTTTCATCCTGTTTAACTGAATTGAGCCTTCAAAAACAGTTTCCGTATTTCTTTTAATGTTTATGCTGATAGTTGTATCTAATGAAATTTCATTTTCAGGAATATACAAACAAGGTCCAAGCGCAGCGCTGCGTTCATACACTTTTGCCTGTGGTAAATACAAAGGGTTTTCACCTTCAATATCTCTTGAGCTCATGTCATTACCAATTGTATAACCGGCAATTTTTCCTTTTGAATTAATAAATAAAGTAAGCTCGGGTTCGGGCACATTCCATTTGGAATCTTTGCGAATAAACACTTCTTCATTATGGCCAGCCACACGATGCGGCAATGCTTTAAAAAATAATTCTGGCCGTTCTGCATTATACACTTTACTGTAAAAATCTGCACCGCCAGCATCTTTACTTTCTTCCATTCTTGCATCACGACTGCGTAAATAAGTAACACCAGCAGCCCACACTTCCTGCTTGCTGATTGGTGCAAGAATTTTTATTTCACTCCAGTCAACTTCAATTTTATTTACTGCTTGTGTTGATAAGAATTGAAATAAGTTATCATGATTGATCAATTTATCCCAATCATTATTTACTAAATAATTTTCTTCATTATGCTGAAGAATAATGCCTGATAATGTTTTAAATAATTTCATAATTGTTGCTTTATCGGTATGACGCTTTTGTAAGCGTCTGACCGTGTTACCAGTTTTTTACATCGCCTAAATCAACATTTATTAATTGCTGAACTAAAGTTTTTAACGCTGCATAATCGCCTTGCAAATGCATTGTTGTTTGATGATATTCCTGCGTTTCGCCCGGCTTTAATTGTTGTGCAGGAGAGGAAGATTCTATTTCATAAAATGGACCCATTTGTGTACCATCAGCTAATGGCCCATCATTATAAGAATTTATAACATCTCCTTTGTATGGTTGTTTTTGCAACTCCCATTTTGAGTTTACATAATTAGCATCTTTATGCACTTCAGGAATTAAAATTGTCAATATATTTTTTTTGAAATCATAGCTGTATACAAACGGTTTTGCAATAGCAGGTTTAAGACCCAGTTTGCCGCGTGATTTTCCATCGCAGCGGAAATATAAAACGCTGTCTTTTATAATTAATCTTGATGAATCAATCTTTCCAAAATAATCATCGCTAATAAAATTTTTTATATTTTTTGCAGTAGAAAATGGAATAATAACTTTTGTTTCTTCCGTTGGCGTAAATTGACCAAGCAGCCAAATAGAAAGCAAACCGCTGTCTTTTTTCCAAGCATTTTCTCCGGTATTTTTTATTTGATTGATTGATTCATAAGCAACTGTTTTTACGCCATCAGGTATTGTTGCATTTAATTTTTGTTCAACAGCGTTTTTGTCAAGCAGGTTAATTGTTCTTGTAATATCAAGGGTAAAAGTTTTGCCTGAATAATTTGTGATGGATGAGGCATAAGAAAAAGTTGCCGATGTTTTGTTTGATTGGTCAATTGTATAAGCAATTGTATCAACCAATGCCGGCACTTGCCAATGTGTTATATTGAATGAATCACCTTTAGGAAAATACAGTGAATATTGCCCGCCTTCAGGCCCGAGCCAGAATCTTTCTTCACCGCCAACAGGATTAAATTGTTTTTTCTTTTCACCTGATGAAAGCAGGCTATAATTTATCCAGCCAAAACTTGTACCGCTATCGCCTGCTGCAGTGCTTGTAAAAACGCGCCCCTGGTAATCTGCAGAAAGTAAAATTTTTGCATCATCATTTTGCAGCTCGATAATATTGCCTCCATGTTTTTTTAAGAAAGCCGCATCATAACCATAAGTTCCTTTTGCAAAGCCTGTATCGCGAAGTGTGATCATTGTGTTTTGGTTTGTGCCGGGATTATTATTGCAGGCAATCGCAAAAGGCAAAAAAAGTAAGTAAGTGAATTTTATAATTTTCA
>JBDTLW010000082.1:0-7302 GCA_039934575.1 Parafilimonas sp.
ATATTTCATAAAGCTTAGGACCAGTGCCAAGCGGAAAGCTTGTTGAATCAATAGATAGTAAAATTTTTATATCAGGATTCTTGCGTAAATCTTTTTCCCAGCTATACCATTCACTTGGTGCAGATTTAAAAGTTTGAGGTAAGTTTTTCATTGCTGGGTGTGTTTGATTTTCAACACGTAATATAGCAGATGTGGGTCGCCATGTATTCCCTTTATATTGGCCGGCGCTAATAAATTCATTATGATACCAATCCCAGTTTTGCGGATAATCAGATGGCGTTAAAGCAAATCCTGCAAAATGAAAACCCATCCAGGCACCACCATTTTTCATGTAGGTTTCAAATGCACTGCGCTGTGCAGAATCATCTGGTCTTGTATCTAAAAAAAGAACCACTTTGTACTGTGATAAAAATGATGAATTTAAATTATTCCAGTTGTTGGTTGTATCATAAACGAAACTATATTCTTTAGCTATTTTCGGAAACCACTTGTTTGCTTCGTGCACAAAACTTATATGGGCAGTATCATGTTTTGCAGTATAAAATGCGATGACTTTAAATGAAGCTGTGTTTTTTTGTGCATTGACTTTTATCATCAGGCAAAAACAAAATAGCATTACAGCAATTGCGTATAAATTTTTTTTTAAAGCTGAGTTCATTAATTATTATGATTTGTTTTAATGATTTTATTTAGATAATCCTGCAATAAGATTAATGGTAAGGGCAACTACAAACGTATTAAGTGCAAACGATAATAAACCATGAAACAATACCACCCTTCTTATTTTAGGCGAAGATATTTCCACATCCGATACCTGGAATGTGCACCCAATTACAAAAGAGAAATAAGCAAAATCAAGGTAATTTGGTTTCGCATCTTTTTCGGGAAACTCAAGTCCATAGGCATCTTTATCAGGGGTATTTTTGTTATCATCATAATACATGTGCGCATAATGAAATGTATATATTGAATGTACCATTGTCCATGAAAATAAAATACCTGCAATAACTACAGGTAAATAAAGTGAATCTCCAGATGAAGCTTCGCGCTGAGAAAGCATCAGCAACAAAACAGTGATCATACTTGCCAAAGAAGATATTATTATCAACACAAAAACAAATACTGCACTGCCGTCATCTTTCTTTGCATTTCTTCTTATGTCAGCTACTGAACGTTTTGCTAAAACAATCCAGCTAAGTAATAGATAGCATATTGAGAATACATCCCATAATAACATACCGGCTATAAGACCTGGGATATTTGCCGGGATGATTAAATAAACAATAGCAGTTATACATACACTTAAAGCAATTCTTTGCAAGGGATGCATTTTTAAGAATATATTTTTTGAATTAGCACTTTTCATTAGTTGGTATTATTAATAATTTACTTCATCAAAGCTAGAATTAATAAAGAATGGCTTATAAAATTTGATTCTAATGCGGGCAAGTAATAACTGTTCATTTTTTATAGTTATTGTAAATTGCATACATGGTTTTAAATAATGTGAATTTCATGAAAAAAATAATCTTAATACCTGCTGCATTTTTTCTGTCAGTTCTTTTATATGCACAATCTCCAAAAATAATTTCTGATTGTACCATATCTTTTTCAGTCAGCAGTTCAACCAATTCAGATCAAAAAGATCTTGGCGTTAAAATTATTTATTTGAGAGGAAAAGATATTCGGGTTGATTTTATAAGTAATCTATTTACTCAAACTACTTTTTATAACAGCAATACCGGCAATGCTGCAATTCTGAAAAAAGCAGGGCAATCAAAATATATATCAAATTACACAGGAGATGAATGGAAAAAACAAAACGAAATGTATAATGGCATCTCAATATCTTTTACAGGTATCACAAAAAAAATTCTTGATTATGAATGTAAACAGGCATTGCTTACACTGAAAAACGGTAATATCTACACAGTATATTATACACCTGCATTAATGCCTTCTGTTACAGAAAATCCTTTTGAGTTTAAAGACGTTCCGGGTTTAATACTTGAATACCAATCCTCAATTAATGAAAATGAAAAAGTGATTTATACTGCTGAAAAAATAGACTTTAGACCGGTGCCAACCTTACAATTTGAAGTACCTAAAACAGGATACAGGGTTTTGCACTGATTAATGCGAACCGGGAGCAGCAGGTGTTTTAAAAAAAGAAGTTTTAACCTTATACTTATAAGGATAAACGTAAGTAGTATTACCGCTTTGCATGCGGATAATTGACTGACCTTCCACTGAATTATTAGAATTTATCTGGTAAAGATTTGATGAGCCTTTAAACTGAAATTTTGAAAGCCTGAAATTTGGATAAGCAGTGCTTTTATAGCCATTTATGCTAAAGGTTTTTAAGCTGATGTCTGCATTTGATTTTTTCTTAGAACCATTATCAACAAAAGAAGCAAACGTTTGCAGGCTTATTGCGAAACCCAGCAGCAGAAATATTTTCTTTGGAGATAAAAAATTGTTCATGATGCAAATATACAATTTTAACATGACTTATACTTTTTAATAACGCAAACGGTAAAGATTTGTTACAGGAATTGGAAAATTTATTTTGATTGGCTATCTTTCCGCAACCTTCATGCCTATGCGCGAACATCCATTCAGGGAAAATGCCGATGAAATTGAAGACTTACTAAAGCAGTATGAAGATCTGCGTGCCGGTAAAAAGGCATCCTTTCTTGAAGAAGAATCTTTTGAAATTATTATAGATTATTTCAACGAAAAAAATAATTTTTTTAAAGCCATTGAAGTCGCCGAAACTGCTTTGGATTATTTTCCTTATTCAGGCGAATTATTTATTAAGAAAGCAGATTTACTGATAGCCATTTACAATTATGATGAAGCACTTGCTGTATTGCAACAGGCAGAATTTTTTGATGCTGATAATATTGATATATATATTCTGAAAACAGACGCTTATCTGGCGCTTGATATGCAGCAAAAAGCTGCCGCATTATTAGAAGAAGCCTTGCTTATTTTTGAAGGCGATGACAAGATCAATCTTTTATTTGAGCTTGCAGATGTGTATGATGACTATGAAGAATTTGAAAAGGTTTTTGATTGCCTCGAATTAATATTAGAACAGGAACCAGCAAATGAAGAGGCTTTATATAAAATTTGTTTCTGGACAGATTTTACGGGGCGTAATGAAGAAAGCATCAGGCTGCATCAGCATATAATTGATGAACATCCCTATTCAGAGCTTGCATGGTTTAATCTTGGTTCTGCTTACCAGGGTTTAAAACTGTACGAAAAAGCGATTGATGCTTATCAATATGCCGTAGTAATAAACGATAAGTTTGATTATGCCTATCGCAATATGGGCGATGCATACATACGCCTTCGTAAATACAAAGAAGCAATTGAAGTTTTAGAAAAAGTAGGCGAAATTACCCGCCCTGAAGATGTAATTTTTGAAGCCATCGGTCATTGCTATCATAAACTTGGAAAATTTGCCACTTCACGTTTTAATTATCGCAAAGCCAGCCATATAAATGCTTTAGACAGTAAGCTGCATTATAAAATAGCGCTTACCTATATAAGCGAAAAAAAATGGGCTAAAGCCATTGAACAACTTGAAGATGCACTGCGCATTCATAAAAATGTTCCTGATTATAATCTTGCAATAGGTCAGTGCTCCTTACAACTGGAAAAGTACAAAGAGGCAGTGCACTATTTCAGTATGGTTGTAAGAAGCCGCCCGAAAAATGTGCGCGGATGGAAGGCGCTTATCACTTGTTTATATAAAACCGAGCATTTTGAAGAAGCCATAGTACAATGCAATGCAGCCCTTAAAGTAACGGAAGGTAAACCTCTGTTACATTTCTTATATAGTGGCGTATTGTTTGCAGCAGCCAAATCAAAAGAAGCATTGCTCCAATTAGAAACAGGTTTAAAAAAATCTCCTAATCTCGTAAAAAGTTTTATTGAGCTTAATCCTTCCATTCTGCAAAACCCGCATGTGGTTGATCTGCTTGCACGCTACAGAAAACCAAAAAGAAAAAAATAACAGTCATTTTTATATCAGAATAATATATAATACTGCATAACCTTACTTTTGCGGCTTCAAAATAATTTACATGAACTTTCCGCTTACACAAATTCCTGACCGTATTCAAAAACCCCGTAAGAATGGTGTTACAATGATAATGGACAAAGGACTCAGCATTCAAGAAGTAAAAAATTTTTTAAGTATTGCACACCCGCATGTAGATATTTTAAAACTTGGTTTTGGAACTGCATTTGTAACGCCAAATCTTGAAGAAAAAATTCAGGTTTACCAATCTTATAATATTCCCGTTTATTTTGGCGGAACATTGTTTGAAGCATTTCTTATACGCAACCAGTTTAATGAGTATATAGAAGTTTGCAAAAAATACAATATAAATTTTATGGAAGTCAGCGATGGCTCCATCACAATTCCTCATGCAGAAAAATGCGGCTATATCGAAAAGCTTACTAAATACGGAACTGTTTTAAGTGAAGTTGGAAGTAAAGATGAAGCAAATATTTTTCCTCCATACAAATGGATTGAGCTTATGCGTGCAGAACTTGAAGCCGGCTCATCGTATGTAATTGCTGAAGCAAGAGAATCAGGCAATGTGGGTTTATACCGTGGCACCGGCGAAGTAAGACAAGGATTGGTACAGGAAATATTAACCCAGATTCCGCCGGAAAAAATAATATGGGAAGCGCCCCAAAAGGCACAGCAGCTTTATTTTCTTGAGTTGCTTGGCTGCAACGTAAACCTCGGGAATATTGCACCCGCAGAAGTTATTCCGTTAGAAGCAATGCGCATAGGCTTAAGAGGTGATACTTTTCATTTATATCTTAACAAAGAACAGCAATAATGCGGCAATATGGGTTGATAGGATTTTCGCTTACACATTCTTTTTCGCAGAAATATTTTACGGAAAAATTTTTGCGGGATAATATAAACGATGCTGAGTTTTTAAATTTCTCTATTCCGCAAATTGATGATGTGCAGAAAATATTTGATACACATCCGCAGTTAAAAGGATTAGCTGTCACCATTCCATATAAAAAAGGAGTTATAAAATATCTTGATGAAGCAAATGATGCTGTAAAAGAAATATCTGCATGCAATTGCATTAGAATACATCAAAATAAAAAAGAAGGTTTTAATACAGATGTGGTTGGATTTGAAAGATCATTTATAAAAAAGCTTAACCCGCATCACAAAAAAGCTTTAATACTGGGAACAGGCGGCGCAGCTTCGGCTGTAAAATTTGTATTGAATAAACTTGGTATAGAATATATATTGGTTTCGAGAAATCCATCAGCCGGAATAATTTCTTATACTGATATTACGGCTGAAATTTTAAATCAATATAACATCATTATTAATTGTACCCCATTGGGAACGCATCCTGATATTAATGAAGCACCTCCGTTGCCATATTATTTTTTTAATGCTTCATGCTATCTTTTTGATTTGGTTTATAATCCGCCGCTCACAAAATTTTTACAATATGGAAACGAAAAAGGATGCATCATTCAAAATGGATATGAAATGCTGACCATACAGGCAGAAGAGAATTGGAAAATCTGGAATACTTAATTATATGCACAGAAAACATAACACGGAACCAAAGAGTTATTAAAAAAATTTTTGTGGTGACAATAATTTAATATTATTGCAATCCTGCAAACAGCAGATAAAGTTGAAAAATGCCTAAAAAACAGTTATTTACCCTCGAATATCCCGTTAGATGCTCCCCCAACATTTTATACGGCTTTCTTTCTACACCGGCAGGTTTGGGAGAATGGTTTGCCGATAAAGTTGATGAAAGAGATAAAGTATTTATTTTTTGGTGGAATGGCGTTATTGAAAAAGCGGAATTGGTAGATTCTGAAACAGATAAATTTATCCGGTTTCGTTGGCAAACTTCGCCAAAGGATGAATATTTTGAATTCAAGATTGAAAAATCTGAAATTACCAATCAAACAATTTTGACGATAAAAGATTTTGCAGAAAAAAACGAGATGAAAGATCAATCACAACTTTGGGAATACCAGGTGAAAGAATTATTTCATCGGCTCGGCAGTTAAGCATTCACTATCAGTCTTAAAAAAATTTCATAGTTATTTTTAAAGAATTCTGAAGCAGCACTCCATTCATTCAACGAATGTTTTTTTGCTATCTTAATAAATGAATTATTCAGCATTTTTTCAATTGAATTAATTTCACTCAGTGGTTTGTAATTTGATTCTTCAAAATGATGTTCCCACTGTGCATCATTTGTACAAATAAAATAATCTTCATCTCTTTTGTTTTTTAAATTCATTTCAATATTATTTTTAAAACCCTGCAAAAATCTTCCGGATAATTGCAGCGTTATACTGAAATAATTTCCCCACCAAAAAAAACTTCTTATGGCAAACATGTCCTCTTTAAAAAATATTCTTGGGCAGTCCATCATTATATACGGTAAGCCTAAATAATTTTCTCCTTTATATATTTTTGGCGAGGAGGAAAATACTTCATTGGGCAAAAATGCTGAATATGCTTGCAGAGTATCTTTATATGTTTCGCTCAATGTGCCAAACAGGTTATATACTTTTTCAATAATTCTATTCTTTGTTAAAATAAATTCGCTGCTTGTTACCAGTTCCAATTCATTTTTTGAAAGCTCTACATTTGTGTTATGCATACTCATTTTATTAAAGCCATTGCAAAGTGATTAAAAAACTCGATAAACTTATTATTAAAGCATTTGTCGGTCCGTTCATTGCCACTTTTCTTATTTCACTTTTTGTACTGGTAATGCAATTTTTCTGGTTATACATTGATGACCTTGTAGGCAAAGGTCTTGATGTGCTTACCATTTTCAGGCTGATAGGTTATGTGGCAGCAACAGCAGTTCCGCTTGCATTACCGCTTTCACTTTTGCTTTCATCAATAATGACATTTGGCAACCTTGGAGAAAGCTTTCAGCTTGTTGCCATAAAATCTGCAGGCATTCCTTTATTGCGTTTTATGATGCCCTTGGTTATTGTTGCGGTTTTTATCAGCGGTATTGCTTTTTTGTTTGCAAATAATATTATACCAGTTGCCAATCTTAAACTGAATGCATTAAAATATGATATCATTGTTACAAAGCCTGCGCTTGATATTAAAGAAGGCGTGTTTTATGATAAGATAGAAGGGTATGTAATTAAGGTTGGTAAAAAAGAAAAAGATGACAGCACTATACGCAACGTAATTATTTATGAAAAAAATTATGGACCGCAGGATAATTTTTTAGTGGCGAAAAGCGGTGT
>JBDTLW010000083.1:0-7268 GCA_039934575.1 Parafilimonas sp.
TCCTTATTTTAAGGGCGGCAAAAATAACTGCTTTTTATTTACTGAAAATTCTTTCAGCATTAGCTGTTGTAATTGCACCTACTTCTTCTACAGAAATTTTTTTTATATCCGCTAATTTTTCTGCAATTATTTTTATGTAACTGCTTTCGTTTCTTTTTCCCCGAAACGGAACGGGGGTTAAATATGGAGCATCTGTTTCAAGTACTATTTTTTCAAGGCTTATCTTTTTTATAACCTCATCCAGCCCCGATTTTTTATAGGTCAGCACACCGCCAATACCCAAATAAAAATTCATTTCAATTATTTCGAGTGCATTTTCATAACTGCCTCCAAAACAATGAAAAATTCCCTGCAAACCCTTTGCTGCAAAAGGTTTAACAAAATCAATTGTTTGCTGCATAGCATTGCGCGTATGAATAACAATCGGGAGCTTTTTATCTAATGCCCATTGCATTTGTATTGCAAATACTTCATATTGCTGCGTGGTAAATTCAGTACTCCAGTAAAAATCAAGACCAATTTCACCAATGGCCGCAAAAGACCGTTCCCGAAGTAAATTTTCAACCTGCCTTATTTCATCTGAATGGGTTTCACTTACAGAGCATGGGTGCAAACCTGCCATAGCAAAGCATTTGCCAGGATAATTATCTTCCATTGCGAGCATAAGATTTATAACTGAACTGTCAATAGCCGGTAAATAAAATTTTTCAATACCTGCTGCTTCAGCCCGCAAAAAAATCTCAGGCAAATCTTCCGCAAATTCCGGTAAGTATAAATGGCAATGAGTGTCAATAAACCGCACGAATATGTTTTTTTTGAGTATTAAATAAATCCAATTTTATTCTATGTTAACTTATTTCTCTTACTTTTGATTCAGTTTTCATAGGGTACGGATTAAAAACGGGCTGAGGTTTCTACCTTGGCCTTTTTTATTTTTTCAAAGCTTTAAAAGAAAAGCCAAGGGCTGCAAAATGCTTTAAAATTAGCGGAAGCGCAAAGCTCATTCTATCCCATGATTTAGTACTATCATGAAAAACAATTATTGATCCCGGCTTGCTGTATAATAATACATTTTGCATACATTTTTCCGGTGAGATGTTTTCGTCAAAATCTGCACTTAAAACATTCCACATAATTATTTTATACTGAAATTTATTGCGTAATATTTTTGAAACAAATTGCGATACTTTTCCATAAGGCGGCCGAAATAAATTTGAATCTATATAATCTGATGCTTCTGCAACATCGCGTATGTATAAACTATTTTTTGTTTTCCATCCGTTAAGATGATTGAATGTATGATTGCCGGTGACATGACCTTCATCTAAAATACGCTGATAAATCTGAGGATATTTTTTTACATTTTTTCCGATGCAAAAAAAAGTAGCTTTTGCATTGAATTTTTTTAACTGATCAAGTACAAAAGTCGTTGCTGTTTCATGCGGACCGTCATCAAACGTCAGGTATAATTCTTTTTGTTTTGTTGCAATACTCCACACCATTGATGAATTTAATTTACTAAACCATGATGGTATGCGCACTGTATAAAACATTCAACCAAAATTATGTTATGCTTGGTGAATTTGAAATGAAAGCCTGTAATATTAAAATATAATTTTCAAGCAAAGACGAATAAGATAGCAGAGAGATTAAGATTGTATGGCAATATTCAAATACAATAAAAGAATATGAAGCAAGCACCTGCAAAAATTATTTTACACCAACAATAACCAGCACTTTATCGGGCTCATCATCATTTATTTTTATTGGCTGAATGATGAGTGTATTTTTTTGTAATTGTGTTTGTATTGCTGAATTGTCTTTTAATAAATATGCTTTTGCAATTTTTTTGTATGGAAAATTTTCAAGTGTGATTGATGTTGCATTTTTATCGAGCACATGCACATACATTGTATCATTTTTTTGGGTGATGCAACCCCAAGTTTGAGGACGAATATAGCCGCCTTTTGTATTGTAAATACTTGCACCATAAGTATGCAGCCAGTTGCCCATGTATGCAAGTCTTTCCAGGAATTCCGGTTGAACTTTTCCATTTGGCATCGGACCTATATTCAATAAAAGATTGGCGCCATAACCACTTGCTCTTACCAATAAATCTATCAATTGTTTTGTTGATTTATAAGATGTATCAGTAATATTAAAACCCCAGGAATTATTCATTGTTATGCATGATTCAAGCGGCAATGCAGATGGCTTTTGATAATTAAGCCCACCTTTATTTTCGCTGGGTAAATCCTGCTCAAACATTTGAAAATCTTCGCCGGGCAATGGATCAAGATGATGGTTATTGCCAATTAAACATTGTGGTTGCAACTTATGAATTAGCCCATAAATCTCATTCAAATGCCAGTCGACTTTTGGTGTTCTGTCGGCAGCGCCTTCAGGTGCTGTTTGATCCCAGTAACCATCAAACCAAATACCTGCAATATCACCATAATTAGTAAGCAACTCAGTAAGTTGCTGCTCCATAAATTTTATGTAATTATTCCAATCGCCATGTACAGTTCTTCCGGTTCCCTGCCCTGTTCTTCCTGTCCAGTAACTATAATCATCGCGTCGCCAATCAAGCAATGAATAATATAAAAACAGCTTCACGTTTTGTTTATGGCATTCCTCTGCAATCATTTTTACAATGTCTTTATGATAAGGTGAATTCATAATATTAAAATCAGAAGCCTTTGTATCCCACATGCTGAACCCATCATGATGACGTGTAATTAAAGTGATGTAATTCATGCCTGCATTCTTCGCCATGCTAACCCATTGCGCAGCATCAAAATCTATTGGATTAAAAAAATCCATCAGCCTTGTATAATTTTTTACAGTGATGTTTCTATTGTTCATTACCCATTCACCATCGCCCGGAATACTGAATGGTCCCCAATGTATAAACAAACCAAACTTTGCATTACTGAACCATTCACGTGCTGCAAGATTTTCAGCAGTTGGTGTATATTCCTGTTGTGCATTCAACACATGAAAATGCGTGACAAGAAAAAATAAAATGTAAACTTTTTTCATCTTTATTCAGGTTAAATATTGCAATTAAAATCCTTTGCCAATATCATCTTTTATCTGCACTTCGGTAACAGTTCCATATTTTTCTGCAATCTTTTTTATGTCTGATGATTTGCCGACCAGCACAAACTGCAGGTTATCTTTTGGAAAATATTTTTGAGCGATGGCTGTTGCTTTTGCAGCAGTTACTGCGTTTACATTCTCTTCAAAATTGTTGATGTATGATTCATCATATCCATACCAAAACATGCCGGTTAATAAACCGGCCAGTTGTCCATCGCTTTGAAAGCGCGGCGGAAAAAGCCCGATCATATAATTTTTTGCTGACGTTAATGTAGTATCATCAATTGGTTGCGATTGCAGACGGTTAATTACTTCCATTGTTTTTTCAATTGTTGGTGCAGTTGTTTCGTTGGCTGTAAATGTTGATATTAAAAAAGCGCCGCCATTTCTTTTATAATCAAAATAACTTCCGGCACCATAAGTAAGCCCCGATTTTACGCGCAGCTCTTCATTCAGCCATGAAGTAAACCTTCCGCCAAAAATGGTATTTACAACCTGCATCGGAATATAATCCGGTGTATTTCTTGCCGCGCCTTTTGTGCCAATCAACAAAGTAGTTTCACGCGCATCATCTTTATTTACGAGTAATACTTTTGCTGATGTGATGTTGTATGCAGGTGCAGGTGGCAATGCAACAGACGAAGCTGTTTTTTTCCAGTCGCCGAATAACTCTGTTATTTTTTTCTTCATATCAGCCGTATTAAAATCGCCTACCAATGCAATGGCTGAACCCTGGGGATTATAATATGTTGTATAAAAATTTTTAAGATCGCCGGATGTAAATGGCGTTATCGAAGAAACAGTACCTGTAACTACATTTCCATATACATGATTTCCATAAAAAAATTTATCCCAATATAAATTAATTACGCGGCGGGGACTTTGTTTTGCCTGGTCAATATCTGCGAGTGTGCGTTTTTTTTCTTTTATAAAATCTGAATCGGTGAATGCAGGATCAACGAGCATTTCTTTTATAACAGGAAAAAGTTTGTCTTCATCTTTTACAGCAAGCCTTGCCGATAAGCCTGCAAATTCTTTTGTGCCATAGGTATTATAACCCGCACCTGCAAAATCAAATGCTTCTTCAATCTGTTTCTTTGAATAATTTTTTGTGCCGCATATTAAACAATTGGCAGTTAAAGCTGCAAGCCCGGCTTTGTCTCCATCGTAAATAGCACCAGCCGGAATGATGGCTGAAACATTTATAACGGGCACGGTATGTTTTTCCATAAGATACACAGTTAAACCATTTGCAAGCTGAAATTTTGTGTACTGCGGCAGTTTATATTTTGCAGCACTTTCCTGTGCCTTAAGCTGCATGTTGCAGGCAATTATAATAATTGTAAAAAATATGTATTGAATATACTTGCGCATAAATTAATCCTCCACGTTTGATTGTAAAATACCTACAGTTCTGTTTGATTTTTTAAAGTATTGATTGGCTACACGCTTTACATCATCCACAGTTACTTTATTATATGCTGCTGGCGCGTCAAACATTTTTTTATAGCCTCCGTAAAACACTTCATAATCACCAATAGCTCCTGATTTGCCATCAATGGTTTCAATCTGCGCATAAAAATCCATCAGCTTTTGATTCTTTACTTTCTGCAATTCCATTTCACTAATGCCATCTGTTTTTATCTTATCAATTTCTTCATAAATAGCATTCTCCACATCAGTTGCTTTTACACTATCGGCGCATACAGCAGTTATATTAAATAAAAAAGGATCGAAGCTTAAGGGCATATCAGTAGAAACTTCTGTTGCGAGTTGTTTTTTATCAACAAGCGCGGCATATAATCTTGATGAATTGCCTGCAGATAAAACTGCATTTAAAACATCAAGCGCATAATGATCGCTATCTTTTGTTGCGGGTACATGATAGCTTATTAAAAGATATGGCGTTGGTACATCTTTCTGAACCATCACTCTTCGTTCACCTGTTTGGGGCGGTTCAACAATATGTACAGGCGGCGGTGCAGGTTGCTCAGGAATAGGTTGCATATATTTTATGGCAAGATTTTTTACCTGGTCAACTGTTACATTGCCTGTAACTACAACTACACAATTATTAGGTGCATAATAAGTTTTAAAATATTTCTGTAAATCGCTTCTTTTCCAATTCTTAATATCACTTTCATAACCAATAACCGGCCAATGATATGGATGCTGATTAAATGCCACACCTACCACAGCCTGGTTTAAAGGTTCCCATGGAGAATTTTCAAGATCAGTGCGCCATTCGGAATGTACCACTTCGCGTTCGCTTTCAATTATAGCAGAATCAAAAGCAAGATTAGCAATGCGGTCTGATTCAATATCAAACAACAGTTCAAGTTTTGATGCAGGAAACCAATCTGTATAAACCGTTACATTTTCTGTTGTGTAAGCGTTGTTTGCAGCGCCATTAAATTCTTCTGTTTTATCTAATTGTTTTGGCCCATATTTTTTTGCGCCATTAAACATCATGTGTTCAAAAAAATGTGATAAGCCGGTAATGCCGGTGTATTCATTTCTTGAACCCACTTTAAAATACAAATACATGTTTGCGTTGGGAATAGAATTATCCGGCAACACCAGGAATTTCATCCCGTTTGTGAGCGTGAATGTTTTTACATCATTAGCATTTAGTTGAGCATGCAGTAAGCCACTGGTTGCAAGAAATATCAAACACAAGAACCTGATTTTAATATGCATATTTTTTTTTGAATAAATAAATATAAAGAGATTTCACTGCTATAAACTATTATATACTTATTTGAATAATTTTTTTGAAAGATATTTACCTGTAATGTTAGATGAAATAAATATGGCACAGTTTTTTAATAGATAAATTTAATAAAATTTACAATTATGCGTGATTGGCTAAGAACTTTAATTGCAGGTTACGGAGCGTACAAATGGGGCGGTGGTTGCCTTGGAACTATTGTTGTTTTCGTGCTTATTTATTGGGCTTTGGGGCATTGCTGATTTATTGCATCATCATTATGAATTAAGAAAATCAGATACACTTGTTTTCCAAAGTACAGGTTGCTTTAATAAAAGATTTTCGTGCCGGCAATTTGGATAAATTACCAGCTTCTTTTTTAATGAACCAAGATTATTATAAATCTCTTCCGTTTCCTGTTTTGAAACATGCTCATCATCTGAACCCCATTGCACAAGTGCAGGACAAGTTATTTTTTTTACATACAGTTCAGGCTTCATATTAAACATCCAAACACCTTGTTCAACAGAACCCCAAAAAATAAGCAGGGTTGACATGGGTTGTACAGGTTCATGCATGGTATTTTTTACAAGACCTTTTACAGCATCAGTCATTGTACCAAAAGTTTTTTCTATAATTATTTTTGAAGGTTTAATAGTTGAGTCATCGTACATGGCTTTAACCAATGCTGCAGCGCCCATTGATCCTCCCCACATAATAATATTTTTTTCACCTGCAGATTTTATAAAATTATATGCTGCTTCCACATCATCAGCCTCATAATAACCCATTGTGCAGGCATCACCGGTGCTTAATCCATGAGCTCTGAAATCAATCATAAAAACATTATAACCCATATTATAAAATGCTGTGGCTTCAGGAATTACTTCACTGCGACTGCTTTGATAGCCATGAAACATGATCACGGTTCCTTTCTTTACGCTGTCTTTATTATGTTTTAAATACCATGCAGCCAGTTTATTTGTATCAGATTTTATGTATAAGGTTTGATGCGGAATGGTTAGCGAATCTACAACAAGCTGTCGCGGATGTTCTTTGCCAAACACGCGATCAAATTTTATTTCAATAATATTTTTACTACCTGTTGTTTTAGAAATTTTTTCTGTTGAAATATGCGTGAAAGTAAATGCCTGCCAAATGCAAATTGCATTTATTAAAACAAAAACAACGAGTAAGGTATAACCAAAACGTTTGAAAAATTTCTTCATATAATTATATGCAGCAGCAACGCAAAATTGAATGCTTAATATCTAAATGAAAGCTTAATATTATTTCAGGTGAGAAGAAGGAGGTGCAAAGTGAGAATTTCACTTCTCACTAATTATATGGTTTGCATTTCGGGAAGGAAATTTATATTGTTTTTGAAGCTCCTTATCTCTTCTTATTTTATCCCAATATTTTTTTGCAACAAACAACATTCCGAAACTTTCACCTT
>JBDTLW010000084.1:0-7234 GCA_039934575.1 Parafilimonas sp.
ATTATTGGTGTACTGCAAAGCGTAATGAATAAGAGAAAAATAAAATGTGCCTGCCTTGGTGCTGTATTTAATTTACCCATGAGTACCGTAACTATTATTGAAGATGCATTAATGATATGCATGAGTATCGTAATGCTTTTAATAATGCTATAAACGGTAATATTTAAGTTGTCCGTTTCTGACACGCCATTGTCCTAACAAGTAAAAGAAGTAATACGAATTTTACATCATGAAAACGATTATTGTTAATAATCTCAATTAAAAATATTCACCTCAAAAAAAATAATATGAAATCTTTACTAACCACAATTCTTTTAATCATAACTGTACTTTCTGTGCAGGCACAGAAAACATCTTCAGCATTGTCTCCAATACTCAGTCTGTATTATAACGTGAAAGATGCATTGATAAATTCAGATCCTGCAACGTCTTCCCTAAAAGCAAGTGAGCTCGTAAACAAAATTAATACTATTGATCTGAAGACTTTACCTGCAACTGAACAAAGCACCTTTGCATCCTTAAAGATAAAATTAGCTACTGATGCAAAGATGTTATCAGAAACTAATAACATTGAAAAACAGAGAGCCTTCTTTTCTTCATTGTCAACAAACATTTACACGCTGGTTAAGACAGTAAAATTATCAGATGAACCAATCTACCAGGCATATTGTCCCATGAAAAAAGCCTATTGGCTAAGTAGTGAAGTTGCCATCAAAAATCCCTATTATGGTAATCAAATGCTTACCTGTGGTAAAGTAAATGATATTCTAAAATAGGATAGCAGATACCGATTAATTGTTGCTCCGTACAACACTATAAACATTGTTGCATATTTATTTTAGAGCACAAGAGTGCTACGCAAAAATGTTATAGTAATTGTATTGCCTTTTCGAAAATGTATTTGAAAGTCGTTTTAAAAAATATCAAAAAATGAAACTTATATTTCTCTCTGCATTATTTGTTGCTTGTTCTTTCTTCAGTTCTGCTCAACACAGTAACATGGAAATGATGATGAAGCAAAACACTCCAGTTGCGGAAGAATACAGCAAGCTTAATACTGTTGTATATCATCTGTACATAACAGACTCAACAGTTAATTACACGGGCAAACAAAAACATGCACTTGCCATCAATGGTTCTATACCTGCGCCCACACTGTATTTCACTGAAGGTGATACCGCAGTAATCTATGTACACAACAATTTGAAGACTGAAACTTCTTTACACTGGCACGGGCTTATTCTGCCTAATCAATATGATGGTGTTTCTTATTTAACAACTACTCCTATTGCAGCAGGGCAAACACATTTATTCAAATTTCCACTTAAACAAAGTGGCACCTATTGGTATCATTCACACACGATGTTACAGCAGCAAAGTGGATTGTATGGAGCATTTATTATTCATAAAAAAAATGAATCAACCTTTAAAGAATTTACGATGTTGTTAAGCGACTGGACCGATGAAGCTCCTTATCAGGTTGACAGAAGTTTGCACAATGCTACTGATTGGTACGGCATTAAAAAAGGTAGTACACAGAATTATACAGAAGCAATAAAAGAAGGATATTTTAAAACCAAACTGACCAATGAATGGAAGCGGATGATGGCAATGGATGTAAGTGATGTAGCTTATAATAAATTCTTCATTAATGGTAAAACAGAAACAGCAGCATCAGAATATAAAGCAGGCGATACAGTAAGGTTGCATATTATTAACGGTTCTTCATCAACATATTTTTGGTTGCAGTATGCAGGTGGAAAAATATCTGTTGTGGCAAACGATGGTATGGATGTAAATCCGGTTGAAATTGATAGAATCATCATTGCAGTTGCAGAAACCTATGATGTTGTTGTAATAATTCCTGACAATAAAAGTTTTGAGTTCAGGGCAACTTCAGAAGACCGTACAAATTCCACTTCTCTGTGGTTAGGAACGGGGATGAAAGTGAACGCACCCATTCTTCCTAAGTTAAAATATTTTGAAGGGATGAAGATGATGAATTCCATGATGAATATGGACGGAAGCATGGATGACATGGGTATGCAGATGAGTAACCAGGTGATGGATATGAATACTGTTATGTATCCTGAAATAACTGGAGATGCAGGACGGGAAATTGTAACATTGAACTACGGCATGTTACGTTCACCAGTAAAAACTGTATTGCCTGAAGGTCATTTAAAAGTCTTGCATTTTGATCTTACAGGAAACATGAATCGTTATGTGTGGAGTATAAACAATAAAACTGTTTCTGAAACTGATAAGATAATGATTAAGAAAGGTGAAAATGTGCGCATCATTTTATACAATGGCACGATGATGAGACATCCGATGCATTTGCATGGTCATTTCTTCAGGGTATTGAATGGCCAGGGTGATTATGCTCCATTGAAAAACACTTTGGACATTATGCCGATGGAAACAGATACCCTTGAATTTGCGGCAACTGAAAGTGGTGATTGGTTTTTTCACTGCCACATTTTATATCACATGATGAGTGGCATGGGCAGGATATTCAGTTATGAAAATTCACCTCAAAATCCTGACGTGCCAGACCCTGAGATGGCTTTAAAAATGATATATATGGATGACCGTAAAATTCATCCTGCTGCAAAGATCGGTTTGGAAAGTAATGGCAGTGATGGTGAAATAATACTTTCTAATACAAGATATAGATTTCAAACAGAATGGCGCATAGGATTGAATGACGAGTCTGGCTATGAAAGTGAAAGTCATTTGGGGAAATATATTGGACAGAATCAATTTCTGATGCTGTATGCTGGATGGGATTACAGGTATAGAAAAATAACCGAACCTGAAAAAAATATTTTCGGACAAAGCGATACAAAAGACAACAGAAAAGTATTTTGTGCAGGTGTTGAATATTTGCTGCCTATGCTGATTATTGCTGATGCAAGAATTGATACAAAAGGTAAATTTCGTTTTCAGCTTAGTCGGGAAGATATACCAGTGACAAGCCGTTTGCGTTTCAATTTTATGGTAAATACTGACAAAGAATACATGGCTGGATTCAGGTATATCATGACGAAATATTTTTCTCTTTCTACACACTACGAAAGCGATATGGGGTTTGGAGCTGGTGTAACTTTTACTTATTAATTATCACCTCCATAAAAACATTTTTATGAGTCGTACAGAACAAACACCGAATAAAGAAATTATAGAGAAGCTAAACATATCTTTTGTCATAGTAGAACAGCATCTGCATAAAGCACTTCGTTAAATCAGTAAGCAAAGGATATTAAACATCAATATATGTCTGTGCTCTCAACATCTACACTGCTCTTGGCTCGTCATTTATTTCAGGAGAAGTTTTTATAACCGGCTCAAGGTTTTTTTTTGGAAAAAATTTCTTTTGCCAGATAAGCAAAGTAATTACACCGATAGAAATAGATGAATCTGCTATATTAAATACGGGACTGAAAAATTCAAACTCTTCACCGCGCCAGCTCGCTATTGGAAACCATGAAGGATAATATGTATGAATGATGGGAAAGTAAAGCATATCAACTACCTGTCCATGAAAAAAAGAAGCATAACCACCGGCAGCAGGAAGAAATGTTGCGGCTGCAAACGGGTTGCTATTGCTGAATAGTAAACCATAAAACATGCTGTCAATTAAATTACCAAAAGCACCGGCATAAATTAAAGCTGCACAAATAATAAAGCCTGTATGATATTTTTTTCTGATTATTTCACGCAGATAAAATGTACCAAGTATTACAGCGATTAGGCGAAAAAGTGTAAGCAATATTTTTCCAAGACCACCACCAAATTTTAAACCCCATGCCATACCCTCATTTTCTACAAAATGCAAACGAAACCATGAACCGATCACATTATGTTCTTCGCCTAAAATGTAATGCGTTTTAATATAAAATTTAAGCGTCTGGTCTGCAACAAGTATAAGAATAATTAAGAGCGCTGCACTTCTTCCTTTCATTGATTATTAATTTGGAAAATTTAAGAGGCGCAAATATAATATTTAAAGATGTGAGTATTTGGTTAAGAGTAAAATATTTTAATGGTTTGGTTACCTAAATTTATCAATTTATTCAATGCGAAAATTTGGAATACACCCTCTAATTCTTACATAGCATTTTAGAAAATCGCTGCACATCAGCTAATGGGTTTATTGCATTATTAAACACGAGATTTTTCGCAAGTTCTCTTGCAAACCAAGGCGCTAATGAACAGCCTTTAGAACCCATGCCATTCAGAATAGCAATTTGTTTATATAATGGATGCATGCCAACAAAAGGTCTGCGCTCAACAGTTGCAGGGCGCAATGAAGACCAATGGTCTCTTAAACTAAACTTCGTTTTTAAAATTGCTTTAAGTGATGCAACTGTTCTTTGCTTAAAATCTTCAGTTGGTTCAGTTGTTTTAAATGTGAGTTCATTACTGCTGCCGGCCCACCATAAATTTTCCTTCCATGGGGTGAGTGTTAGATGACCGAATTTATAAATCTGCGATGTATTCAAATCATCAATTTCAAGAATTAATGTCTGCCCCTTATTAGGCACGAATGGAAGGTTTATCCAGTATTTACTTGTTGATGTTTCTATTCCATTAGCATAAATAATTTTTTTTGCACTGATGTTTCTGTATTGAATAGAGTCCTCTTTAATAGTAAGAAGAGCTTCATCAAAAAACTCATCAATAAAAATATTTTTATCCTGCAGATATTGCCGGTAACTGCTTAAGAAGTAATGTATATCCGTAACATAGCATGGCGATATTTCAAACACATCAAAAGGAAAATTAAAATACTTATTCAGCATTTCTTTTTTAATTGTTGCAGATCTAATAAAGCTGTTTTCTTCTTTCATTCTTGTTTGAAAAGCGTTTTGCAAATCTGGTGCAGAAGGAAAAACCAAGATGTTTTTTTGCTGAATAAATTTTGCATTGAACCGCTCGCTTATTGCAGCGTATTCTTTCCAAACAAATGGCATTAATTCATCTGCCATCCAGGTTGTTACTACTCTCCTGCCTGTTACAGGATTTATTAAGCCGCTTGCCACATTACTGGCGCTTTGCAAATTTTTTTTATCAATTACAATAATGCTTTTATTTTCTTTAAGCAAATAGTAACTAAGCCATGTGCCTGAAATACCCTGACCAACTATTATATAATCTGCAGTCATTTTTAAAAATAAGCTGAAAAGAATTAGTAATGATCAAACAATAAAAAACCGCCAATAAAGGCGGTTTAAAATATATATTTTACTGATGGGAATTAATAGTTCTGAATCTGTCCAATACCCACTGCCCTTGCACCGGTTCCTGCTGCAAAACCTTTTGCAAAAATAGTATATACATGACCGCCCACTAAGGTATCAAGCTTACTGGCAAGTACAGTGCTATCTGACTTTTGTAATTGTAAAGTATAGATACCTGACTTGATTCTATTAAAATTGGCTGTTCCGGGAATACCTGCCTGATCGTTAAAAAAACGTGTGCTGTATAAAGTAGTATCGGATGTTGAGTTATACAAGCTAACTGGTTGTGCATCGGGGCTGAAATTAAAGAACCGTATATACACAGAATCTGTTGAAGGGAAAGGAATATTGTCTTGTACAAAAGCAGCTTTTAATTTACTGAAAGAATCAATTACAAAATAACTATATGCTGTTGAAGCAGCAATACTCACAGTATTATTCAGCACATTGGCTGAAGTGGAATCGGTAAAAGAAAATGCATAAGAGCCTGCGGTAGTATTGTAATAAGGTGTGTAAATGCCATAAGAAAGACCTGACCCAAATGCAGAACCATTTATAAACACATTTAATGGAGGCGAGTTGGGCGAAATATTTGCAATTAAAAAATTTCCCTGCTGCGGGTTTGTATTATTATTATTATTATTTATACTGCAGGAAGAAGCAAAAATTAATATACACATTGCAAGTGAAACGATAACAGATATTTTCTTCATAATAAATTTTTATATTTTTTTTAAAACGCGAAATAGGTAAAAAATGTACACATACATGACTTCTGAAAAGTTAAAAAGGTTGCAATAAAAGATTTCTTTTTTTTATACAAAGTTTTTTATCTCAAAAAAAGTTGCATTGGCTTAATTTTACAAAGCTATGCCACATGAAGCAATTTCATTTTTTGATATGTTTAAAATAGGTGTTGGACCTTCAAGCTCACACACCCTGGGTCCCTGGAGAGCCGCACTTCGTTTTATTAAAACATTACAGCAAAAAAATTTATTTCATCAAACAGAATCAGTTACAGTGTTGCTATATGGCTCATTGGCAAAAACAGGTAAAGGACATGGCACTGATATGGCAGTGCTGCTGGGTTTATGCGGAGAGGATCCTGTAACTATTGATGTAAACTCTATCGCATCCAAAATTCAGCATATACAATCATTAAAAAAATTATTGCTGAATAATGAAAAAGAAATTATGGTTGATGTGCAGTTCCTCATTACCGAAACTTTGCCTTTTCACCCAAATGGTTTAAGCTTTCTTGCCAAATGCGGAAGCACAGATATAAGCGAAACATTTTATTCTATTGGTGGTGGTTTTGTAGTAAAGGAAAACGAAGACACTAATAAAGCAATAACAATTGATTTGCCATTTCCAATAGACACAGCGGATGATTTATTGCATTGGTGTATGAAAACAGGTATGTCAATTAATGAAGTGGTAATGGAAAATGAAAATGCCTGGCGCTCTGAAACGGAAACAAAACAAGGCGTGCTTGCTATTTGGCAAATCATGAAAGAATGCATGTACCTGGGTTGTCATAGCAAAGGCGAATTACCCGGCGGATTACATGTGCGCAGAAGAGCTTTTGACCTGAATAAAAAACTCATCAACCAAAATACTTATAATGATTATGATTCATGGACAGAAGCCATACGCAGCGGCGGCAATCATTTTCAATACATACTTGATTGGATAAGTTGTTTTGCACTTGCCGTTAATGAAGAGAATGCTTCATTCGGCAGGGTAGTTACGGCTCCAACAAATGGGGCAGCGGGTGTTATTCCTGCAGTGCTGCAATATTTCATTGCGTTTTGTAATGGTAAGGATGATGAAAAAATTATCCGCTTTCTTTTAACTGCAGCCGAAGTAGGAAGTATTTATAAAAAAGAAGCTACAATATCTGCTGCTATGGGCGGCTGTCAGGCGGAGATTGGTGTATCATCTTCTATGGCTGCGGCAGCACTCACAGAAAGTTTAGGCGGCACACA
>JBDTLW010000085.1:0-7175 GCA_039934575.1 Parafilimonas sp.
CGGAGAAACAAAAGCGTGTTTAACTTTTATTATTGTTGAATCAGTTTTTCTTTTATTTCTTTCCAGGTAATAAGATGAATATTATCTGCAGCTAAAACTTTTTTACAATCATCACTTGAAAAAAAATCAAAGTCTGCCTGTCTCCATGCTGCACCATAATCAGGATGATCAACAGTTATTGCCTGCATCTCACTATCATCATAAGCGGCATGTAATAAAATACAATTAAGCCCGGCTGGAAGGTTATTTAATACCTGTGTATAATAGGCTGCCCTGTTTGTAACTTCAGCGGGAGGCATTGCCATAAATACATTATCAACAACTACATCTTTATCGGTTATCATATCCGTGATATCAATATTATACAGCAATTTAAAACCATATACATTCAGCAGGCAGGGCAAATGATATTCATGCGCCAGCTTAAGATATATTTTCAGAAAATCTTTATTAAAAAAACAGCAGCCCATGTGCGCATCCAAATGTGTAGGATGTATGCCTGCTTTAATTGCTTTATCAATTTGTGCACGCAATTCTGTTTCTACTTCTGCAAGCTTTGCCATTTTACCAAGACTATCCAGATCATCATAAAAAAAACCATTATTGTTTAAGAGCGTTTGGGTATTATCTTTTCCTGAAACAGAACCCCATTTATAATATTTCCATTCACTGGTTAAAGTAAGATGAATACCCAGATCTGCATCAGGATGTGTAACTGCATAATGTGCAATTTCTGAAAACCACGGACATGGAACCTGTATTGCGCCAGAGCTTACATAACCATGTTCAAGCAAATAAATACTGGCAGAATCTTCAGCATGAGAAACACCGAGATCGTCAGCATGAAGAATAAGCAGCTTTGCATCTTTTGAATAACCTAATTTTTCCTGTACAGTTTGCTGAGCCGTTGCGTGCAAACAAAAAATTATAAAAACAGCGTGCAAAAAATATTTCTTTTTCATGTGGCAATTTAAAGTTGTAAAATATGAAAGTAAAAGAATCGGTTTTATTTACAATTATAATCTGTGATTAAATTTTAAATCGCAGCTATAATTTTACTGCCTGTCTAATGTAAAACCAATTGTTGTACCTACGTCAGGCTTGCTGCGCACATGAATGCTTTGACCATGTGCTTCAATAATGTGCTTGCATATTGCGAGTCCTAAACCGGTGCCGCCTGCATTGCGGCTTCTGCCAATATCCGTTCTGTAAAAGCGTTCAAATATGCGGGGTAAATGTTCTTCTGCTATACCCGTTCCATTATCTGTAACTTCAACAAGTACGTGCTTATCATCTGTTTTGTAAATACCTGCCGTAACAATGCCATCATGTTTGCCATATTTAACAGCATTATCAACAAGGTTTACTAAAACACGAAAAAGTTTTTCTTTATCTGCAAATACTTCAACAGGTTGTTCACAGCCTTTTTTTATACTGCAATGAATGCTTTTTTCAATTGACTTTTTTGATAAGGTATCAAACACTTCACGTATCACATCCTGAATAATAAATTTATTTTTATGCAGTAATTGCTCACCACTTTCAAGTCGTGTAATTTCATCAAGATCATTTATCAAATCAACCATACGGCTTACATTGCGCGAAGTGTTTTCTAAAAATTTTTTTGATACTTCCGGATTTTCCAAAGCGCCATCAAGCAACGTATCAATATAACCCTGTATGGCAAAAATGGGTGTCTTTATTTCATGAGATAAGTTTTGTAAAAACTCACGGCGGTAACGCTCATTATTGCGCAGATCATCAATAACTGCATTTTGCTGTTCCGCCCATTTTTCCACATCTTCATGCACTTCTTCTATACTTTTTGCTGGCAATACATATTTATAATACATCTCTTCACGCCGGCTTGCTTTTGTTTGATAAATGTATTTGTAAATAACTTTTATTTTTCTATAAATAAATTCATTTAAAACAAAACGTATAAGCAGGAATGAAAGTGCAAAAACAAGCACGAATGCAATAATCAAATCTTTCCAGTTAAAACTGATAATATAAAATGCAATGCTTACCGGTATTGACAAACATATAGCGGTAAAAAACGAAAGTTTATCAGGAGAAAGATTTTTTGTTTTAAACATTCATCAGCTTTATTGTTAGTAAAATTAAGGTTGATTTTAAAGCTGGTTTAATATAAGTGCATTAAAGTTTTTCAGGCTGATGAAGATCAGCCTTCATAATTAAACTTATACCCAACACCTTTTATAGTATTGATGCAATTAACGCCGAGCTTCTGACGAATTTTTCTGATATGCACATCAATGGTTCTGTCGCCAACTATAACTTCATTACCCCAAACCTGTTCTAAAATTTCATTGCGCAAAAAAACCCTGCCCGGTTTTGCCGCCAGCAAATACAATAATTCAAATTCTTTTTTAGCAAGCAATACAATATTGCCATTTACGCTAACTTTATATTTTGTTGCGTCAATAATAATATTCCCTGCAGTTATAATATCCTCTTTTTCTTTTTCTGTTCGTCTGAATAAAGCGTTTACCCTGCTTAGTAAAACTTTTGGGCTTATTGGTTTTGTAATAAAATCATCAGCGCCAGAATCAAGACCTTTTATATGCGAATTTTCATCGCTTAACGCAGTAAGCAGAATGATAAGTACATCTTTAAATTTAGGCTGAGCGCGAAGTATTTTACAAACTTCAACACCATTTTTATAAGGCATTAAAATATCAAGAATAAAAAGATGCGGGTTTGTAAGCCTTGCTTTATCAAGCGCCTCATTTCCATCTTTTGCCGTATAAACCGTATATCCTTCCTTTAACAGGTTATAAGAAATTATCTCTACTATATCCGGCTCATCATCAGCAATTAGTATAATTTTTTCTGTTGCGCTCATTAATACAAAATTTATACAAAAATAACCTGCCCTATACATTCATACAGTAAGTATATATTATCTTATTGTTAAGGGATATGGCATAATATTAGTCATAAATTTGCAACATTGTTTTTTCAGGATGATAATCTTGCATATTAAGAAATACAGAATGAAAGAATCAATCTTTAGCAAATGAAAAAAAAAATTCTCTTAATAGTTTTTCTTTACGGTATAATAAATCTTGCTGCTGCACAATCTTCCACACAGCCTGATATTCCGTTGGTACGTGTTTATTTTCATGAGAAGATAGACAGCACGCAAAGACGCATTGAAAAATATGATGGCAAACCGGATGGTATGTTCAAGCCTGCTGATAATGATGCATTGAACACACGGATAAATGATGCGCTAACCAGCCAGGTTGATGCTTTACAAACTTCAATTGAAGAAAGTAAGCTTACAGATAACAACGATAAAATACGTTACCTGCGCGGATTGAATGAATGCCTTGAAAGATTTCTTATTGGTTATAGCTATCAAACAATAAAAGCTGTTGTATTACCAGAAGTTATTTCAGGGTTTACAAATTGTATGGCACTGGATGAAAAAAAAGAATCAATTTTTCCTGAAATACAAAAACATTCTTATGATGCCGGCGATATTTTAGTGAACTGTTACAGCTTTAATGATAACGAAGGCATGGATGCATCAAAAGATTTTTTATTGCTGAAAGATTGCAGTGATCATCCTGAAAGAATGCTGGTGGTACTTAGTCAGCATCCAGATCTTTCTTACGCAGACAGCCTTATTGTTGTAGCTGCGCATACACAACCTGATAATCTTTATACGTATGCTGCGGCTTCCAATAAATTGGCCGAACGTATTAACAATAATCCTGACAGTTTGGTGCAGCTTATTGTGCGTGTTTCAAAAATGAGCCAGGGAAGAATGTATTTCCCCTTTCTTGATAACCTGAATTCGCACAAAATAAGTTTTGAAGATGTAGATGCAGCTTTGCGCAACGATGATAAATATTATTCTTTACTGGTAAAAACAGAGATTGATTATGCAGACAGGCTGCGCCGCCACGATACAGCTCTTTCTATGCCTGCATTGCAAAGAAAGCTTGCAGATAAAGCAAAAGAAATCTATGTAAATGTGATCAATGGCTTACATGAATCTCCAGATAATGTCCGCTTCAAAAAAATTGAAAATCTTACACCTGAAGAACTGTATTATTTAGCTGTGATGACGGAGGATGAAATTTATACCAGCAGCTATACACATGGCGTATATCCGTTTATATGGAAGCAGATGAAAACGTCAAAAGGCGGGGACAGCTTGCTTATGCGTGTGCGGTTTGATCATTTCAGAAAATGGATAAAAATGGCTGCTAATTATAATACGCTGAATGATTTTTTAAAACGTATGGATAAAGGCAATGCTGAAGTATTGATGAAAGCATTTGTAAATGGTCTTGAAAGATCAACAACATTAGAAGATGCTGTTGATGTTGCAGATTCTTATGCAAGTATTACAGATAAGGCAATTCATCAGCTTATTTTAAACCAGGTACAATACAACCTGAAACAGGCAAGAGAAACAGGCAATAAAAAAGCGGCTGATATTTATAATATTTTAAACACACTGTTTCTTTCTCTGGATACGTCTAACCATGTTGATGTTGCCGCAACACTTGGCATCCCTCCGGTATATTTTATGCCGAATAAGGCAATGCAGAATGATAATGGTCAAATAATTATTCAGCAATTTTTTTATGGCGATAAAGATGGCAAAGGCGTTTTTAATTATTTTTTAAACAGCTTTAATAATTCAAACTGGAAAATAACTTATGCTGATAAATGGGCTGTGGTTTCATCAACCAAAGGAGTTCCAGTAAAAATATATTCTAATAAACCACTTGATGAAGAAAAAGATTTAGATGCAGATGCGCAGTCTGCACTTGATGATTATCTTTCTGCAAACAATCTTGATCCTACAATGGTTATTCATCGCGGACACAGTTATTATTTACCATCTACTTTAGAGCAGCTTGATAATTCTGCAAAGCTTGTGTTGCTTGGAAGTTGCGGCGCTTACCAGCATTTGAATAAGGTGTTAAGCATTTGCCCAACGGCGCAAATAATTTCTTCAAGACAAACCGGCAGTGGTACCATTAACGGACCTATGATCAATATTATACTTGAACAATTAAGACAAGGTAAAGATCTTGACTGGCCTACATTATGGAAAACAATCGGAAGATCAGTTTCGCATCAGGAATATTTTGATGATTATGTTCCGCCATTTAAAAATCTTGGCGCCGTATTTATAATGGCATATAAAAAAGAACTAATGAACCAGGAAGATTAAACTGCTTCATCTTTTATTTAAAATAATTCATGCAAAAAGTAATTTCTTTTATATAACCATGACGATAAAACAAAGACTTCTTAAACTTGCTTATCCGTTTCTAATTAAAGTAAGCAAGCAACAAAAAATGAATACAAAGTTTTATCACAATACAAATAATACAAAGCCTTTTACATCTGTTTATGATATTCCATTTCAATTAAATAATGGAAAGGTTGAAACATTATCAGCATACAAAAACAAAAAAATTCTGATTGTAAATACAGCTTCCGATTGCGGTTATACAAATCAATATAAAAGTCTTGAAAAATTGTTTGAACAAAATTCAGGAATGCTTGAATTAATTGGTTTCCCTTCAAACAATTTTAAACAGCAGGAAAAAGGCAGCAATGAAGAGATTGAACAGTTTTGTAAAATAAATTATGGCGTTACTTTTTCGCTTGCAAAAAAATCTGTTGTGATTAAAAATGCCGATCAGAATAAACTGTTTACATGGTTAAGCAATAAAGAAGAAAACGGCTGGCTTAACGAAGCGCCTTCCTGGAACTTTTGTAAATATCTTATTAATGAAGATGGCGTGCTCACACATTTTTTCGAAGCGGGTTTTGAACCATCAGGTGAAGAAATTATTGCTGCTGTTAAATCATAAGTACATTACTTATTTTTGATTGATAAAACGATTGCATGAGTAAAGAATTGAACCGTCCTGTTCGTGTTTTAGTTGCGAAAGTTGGGTTAGATGGTCACGATCGCGGAGCGAAAATTATTGCAACGGCACTGCGCGATGCAGGTATGGAAGTAATTTATACCGGCTTGCGGCAAACACCTGAAATGGTTGTGAATGCTGCATTACAGGAAGATGCAGATGCAATTGGCGTAAGTATTTTAAGCGGCGCACACATGACGGTTTTTCCAAAGATCATTAAGTTGATGAAAGAAAAAGAAATGGATGATGTGCTTGTAACCGGCGGTGGAATAATTCCTGAAGATGATATGAAAGAATTGAATGCAATGGGCGTGGGTAAATTATTTGCACCCGGCACCAATACAAAAGAAATTGCTGACTATATTAAAGACTGGGTAAAAGAAAACAGAAATTTTTAAATCAAGTTTATGTATCAAACATTACTTACATCAATAGAAAATAACATTTTCATCATCACAATTAATCGCCCGGAAAAATTAAATGCGCTTAATAGAACAGTAATTGAAGAATTAAGCGCTGCTATTGATGAAGTGTATAAGAATGATGAAATTAAATCAGCGATCATTACAGGGTCTGGAGAGAAAGCATTTGTGGCAGGCGCAGATATAAGTGAGTTTTTGCAGACAGATGAAAAATCAGGAGAAGAACTTGCAAGAAAAGGGCAACAGAATGTTTTTGATAAAATTGAAAATTCGCCCAAACCAATTATTGCTGCAGTGAATGGTTTTGCATTGGGTGGTGGTTGTGAGTTAGCGCTTTCATGTCATTTTATTATTGCAAGTGATAATGCAAAGTTTGGTCAGCCTGAAGTGAATTTAGGTTTAATTCCTGGTTATGGCGGCACACAACGTTTAACACAATTGGTTGGTAAGAATCGTGCAATGCAATTAATAATGACCGGTGAAATGTTTACTGCTGCTGATGCACAGCAATACGGAATGGTAAATAAAGTGGTTGCGCAAAATGAATTGTTGAATGAAGCGAAAAAAATATTATCAATCATTCATACTAAGGCGCCAATTGCCATTTCAAAAGTTATTGAAACAATAAACAATTTTGATCATACACAACAAGGCTACGATTTTGAAATAAAAAAATTCGGTGAATGTTTTTCTACTGAAGATGTAAAAGAAGGTGTTACTGCTTTTCTTGAAAAACGCAAGGCGAATTTTAAAGGGAGATGATTTATAAAAGACCTCACCTAAATCCTCTCCAAAGGACTACTGTGTACCCACAAGTTGAGGC
>JBDTLW010000086.1:0-7158 GCA_039934575.1 Parafilimonas sp.
GAATCTGAAGGTAAACGCGAAGAAGCCATTAACTGTTATGACAGCTCTTTAAAATTTAATGCGTACAGTTATCTTACATGGTATAATAAAGGAGTTGCGTACTACAATATTGACAGTCTTGAAAAAGCAAAAGCGTGTTTTCAGAAAGCAGTTATTTTAAACCCTTATCATACTTCATCTCATTATTTTCTTGGTGTTATATGCACGCAACAGGGTAAAATAGCTGAAGCCATGCTAAGCTTCGCAACAAGTCTTCTCATTAACCCGGAAAACAGGTTTAAGAGTAAAATTGTAAACGACTTAAGCAGCATCTCAAAAGTTACGGATGAAATAAATGTGTTTGCTTCAAAATCAGCACAAACACCCGATGATAATTTTGAATTGCAACAGGAAATAATTCTTAGCAAAGTGGCGCTTGATACAAAATATAAACTGCAGACTGATCTTGATGATCCTATTACAAGGCAATTGCAGGTATTGTTTGAAAAATCAGAATTTGATGCGCAGGACAAAGGTTTTTGGATGCAGTATTATGTGCCTTTGTATGCATCTATATTTAAGAATGGTGAATTCAACATTTTTGTTAATTATATTTTTAGCGGGTTAGATATTAAATCTGTAAAAAGCTTTAATGATAAATATAAAAGAAATATAGAGAGTTTAAATAATGATGTAATAGACTATCTGAACATGATAAGAAGAACGGAAGCAGTGAACTATGCAGACCGTACTCAAGAGAACTATGAATATTACTATGGCAACGAAACGCTTACCGGTAAAGGCAAATGGACTAACAATGGTGTGGATGATATTTTGAAAGGTCCCTGGGAATTCTATTATGATAACGGGCAACTTAAATCAAAAGGAAATTTTAATGATAATTCAGGTAAAGAAGGTGCATGGGATTTTTATTATAGCAATGGGCAATTAAAAGAAAAGGATGTATTTAATAATGATAATGTAGATGGAAAAAGCACAACATGGTTTGATAATGGAAATATTTCCCAGGAAGACTTTTATAAGCAGGGAAAATTGAACGGCGACTCCAAAACATATTTTTTCGGTGGCTCACCAAAAGCTATTGAGCATTATACAGATGATCTTAAAAACGGCAAAGCAGAAAATTATACCTATGATGGGTTCTTAAGTTATACTTCAAATTATAAGAATGATGAATTGGATGGTGAAATAAAATTTTATTATAAGAATGGAAAAACAGAAGCAATAAAAAATTTTACTGATGGGAAATTAAATGGCGCATACAAACATTATAGTGAAACAGGCAATCTTGATGAAGAAGGAAATTATACAGATGATAAACCTGTTGGAGAATGGAAAGAATATTATGATAATAAAACAATAAAGGCTGAATATGCTTATTCAGATGGTGAAATTGAAGGAGTGTATAAGACTTATTATGACAACGGAAAACTTTCGCAATCATCTGTTTATTCTAAAGGAAAACTGGATGGCAAAGAAGAATATTTTGATGAAGATGGAATTAAGTATAACGAAAGCACGTATGAAAAAGGAAAGCTGAGAGAATTGATGTTTTTTGATAAAACAGGCAAGATCATAAGCTCTTCAACTACACGTAAAGGTGCAGGCTATTTAGCTTCTTATGATGCCGACGGGAATAAAATAAGTGAAGGTTATTATAATAAAGATGCTGATCCGGATGGCAAAACAATTTATTATTACAATTCAGGAAAGATAAGCTCTGAAGTAAATTTTAAATCAGGTTCACGCGATGGTGAAAGAACGCTTTATTATCGTAATGGCACAGTAACAGAAAAATTAAATTTTACAGATGATAATGAAGACGGTTTGCTTACTGCATATTATCCAAATGCTGTATTAAAATATACAGGCAATTTTGTTGATGGAAAAAAGCAGGGCGAACACCTGCGGTATAATGAATTTAAAACACTTACTTCTTCTTCTTATTATTTGGATGATGAATTAGATGGCTACGTTGTTTCTTATGCTGCCAATGGTAAAAAAGAATTTGAAGATCAATACCGCTCAGGCTGGTTAATTAAAGCAAAACAATTTGATTCTACAGGTAAAATAATTTCAGAAACAGCTATGCCTGATGGCAATGGCGAGCTTATATATAAATATCCCGATGGCAAAACGTATATAAAAGTTCCGTATAAAAATTTCCTGATGCAGGGCAAATATGAATCGTATTATTTTGATGGGTCACCCTTATCAATTCAATATTATAAACATGGTCTTCAGGATAGCATATTCAAAACTTATTTTTATGGAGGAGCTCTGGCGCATGAAGGGAAATACAGTTTAGGTGATAAAGCAGGGCTTTGGAAATATTATCATTATGATGGAAAAATAAATTACACGCAGAATTATGTGGATGGAAAATTGAATGGAATTCAGTTAGTATATAATGAAGACGGAACAAAAAATAAAGAATTGAATTATAAGGACGATTTGCTGGAAGGCGCTACTATTATTTATGGCTACAATAATGAAATTGCCGTTCAGCTCAACTATCATAAAGATAAATTTGCAAGCTATACTTATGAAGGTAAAGATGGAAAGCTTGTTGCCCCCATCAGTGTAAAAAACGGAACGGCATTAGTAACTGCTTATTATAAAAACGGAGTCAAAAGTGCAGAATTAAATATTGAAGACAGCTATACAAACGGAATGCGCAAGATATATTTTAATACGGGTGAATTATATAGCGATGACCCCCGGTTTTATAATGATGAGAATGGAACAAGTAAAACCTATTTCTTAAGCGGGAAACTTCAAAAAGAAGAGAATTATTATTACGGAAATTTACATGGGGTTTCAAAAGAATATTATGCAAACGGAAATGTAAAATATGAAGAGAACTGGTACAACGGAGAGCAGAATGGAACAAGCAAATATTATGATGAAAATGGTAAGGTAAAGGAGACAAGATTTTATTATTACGGCACGTTATTAAACGTAACTAAAAATTAATATTAAACAGAAAGATTGTTATGTGTGAACGAAAGATTTTTTTTCTCAGTTGCATGTTATTTTTATCATTGGTTATACATGCGCAAACGTTTGATGAGATCGCTGCAAAATATCCTGATAATTATGCTGTAATTCAGAATTACACAAAAGAAATCAATATTAGTTTAAAGAACGGACAGCCATTTGCAGAAAGCAAAACGGAGCAGGAAATTCTTGCTTTGGATGATAAAGCAAATGGCATGTATAATCGTCAATATGTGTATAGCAGTTCATACAACGAGTTAACAGATATTGAAGCATATACAAAAGTACCTGACGGTAGAAAATATTCAAAGATCAAGGTGTCAGATATTAAAACGCAAAACTCAAGAAGTAACAGTATTTTTTATGATGATAGCAAAGAATCTTCTTTTGATCTTCCTTCGTTGGTAAAAGGTGCAATTGGTTATGTTGGTTATACTGAAGAACATAAAGATGTGCACTTACTCACACCTTTTTATTGTGTTTCTTATATGCCGGTTGTACATGAAAAGTTTACGGTAAATTTTCCGGCAGGTATGCAGTTAAAATATACAATCAAAAATGATGAAAAGAAACTGATACAGGTTACTGAAGACAATAAAGGCAATCAGCATTCAATTACTTTTATTGCAAACGATATTAAATCTTCAGACAGATTTTCAAACGCGCCTTCGTATGCATATTATGAACCGCATATTATTATTCAGCTTGTTTCTTATCAGGATGAAAATCATGAAACCGTAAATTATCTTGGCAGTCTTGATGATCTGTATAAATGGAATTACAATTTTATCAGTAAGCTTGATAATACCAAAGAAGTCTTTTTAAAACAGCTTGCAGATAGTCTTGTGTCAGCAACGGACAGCCCAAAAGAAAAAGCTGAAAAAATTTATCAATGGGTTCAAAGCAATATAAAATATGTTGCTTTTGAAAATGGTTTGGAAGGCTTTATTCCGCGCAGGGCTATTGATGTCTATAATCATCGGTTTGGAGATTGCAAAGACATGGCAAGCATCTTAACCGCCTTGCTGCAAAGCGTTGGTTTAAACGCATATTTTACATGGATAGGTACAAGAGATATTCCTTATGATTATACTGATGTTGCATTGCCCATTACAGATAACCACATGATTGCTGCACTTAACCTGGATAGTGAATGGATATTTCTTGATGCTACTGATCCTAATTGCATTTTTGGTTTACCAAGTTCAGGCATACAAGGAAAACAGGCTCTGATCAGCATATCTAAAGATGATTATAAAATTGTAAGAGTGCCTGAAGTAAATATTGATAAGAACACACTTGTTGACAGTAATTATATAACCATTACAGACAACGGAATTAAAGGACATGCCAGCACATATTATAATGGTTATTGGGGCGCAGATGTATATGATCGCTTAATGTTTAGTAATGCCAAAGAAACACGGGACTATGTAAAATACAGAATGGGGAAAGCAAGTAATAAATTTATTATGGACGATTACAGCATTAATAAAATAAGCAATAGCGATAAGCTTATAAATATACAAGCTGGTTTTGAAGTGCCTGATTATGGAAAGAAAATATCAGACGAACTGTATATCAATCTTATTCTTGAAAAACTTTTTACAAACGAAATAATAGATACGGCAAAAAGAAAAATTCCGGTTGAGAATGAATTCAAATACGTGATGAAACAATATACAATTCTTGAAGTACCAGAAGCGTATTCTGTGAGTTATTTGCCAAAAGATTACAGCATGAATAACGATATATTCGGCTTTTCTATAAAATATACCCAACAGGGAAATAAGATCATCGCTGAGCAGGAATTGCGTAATAATTATCTTTTATTACAACCAAAAGATTTTAATAAATGGAATAACTCTCTTAAACAATTGCAAAGCCAATATAAAGAAGAAGTAGTGCTTGAAAAAAAGAAATAAATAACTGTTTTTTGTATGAAAAAAATTTTCGTTCTCTTCGTATTACTCATTGTAACTTTTGTGTTACATGCCCAGGACTATAATTATAGTTTAGCAAAATCATGGAATGAAGAACCTTCTTTACATACAGTAGAAAAACCCTTTGATTCATCAAGCGCTGTTGGCATTTTAGATGAGCGCAGAATAGAATATTTGAATGATAAAGACAGTAACATGTTTATTGATGAGTACGATCATTTTATTGTGAAACTGATGAATGATGATGGCATTGAAAATTATAATAAGGTTTACATTGCTATGTATCCTAATTCAGAAATTGTAAACATACAAGCAAGAAGTATTTCGCCTGATGGTAAAGTTGTTTCTGTTGATACCAATAATATTAAAGAGATAGAAGAAGATAACCAGAAGTATAAACTTTTTGTATTTGACGGTTTGGAAAAAGGCTCTGAAATAGAATATGCTTATACCATAAAAAGAAATCTTACACTTTTTGGAAGCGCAACATTTCAGCGTAGAAATATGCCTTACCTGCATGCAAGGTTTATGCTCATCACGCCTGTATATTTAAAGTTTGATGCCAAAGGATACAACGGTTTTAATGTAAGTAAAGATTCAGTTATTGATAAGCAACGTATCATCACAGGCTACAGTAATAATATAAATGAAGTTGATGATGAGAAATACGGAGAAACAGATCCTTATCTGCAAAGGGTAGATTATAAGATCAGTTATAATCTTGATAAAAATCCTGATGTACGTTTATACACCTGGAAAGAATATGCACAAAAAACGTATGATTATTATACCACACGTACATCAAAAGAAGATAAAGCATTAGATGGTTTTGTGTCTAAAATAAAGCTGAATCAAAATGCTTCAGATGCAGAAAAAATTCTCGCTATAGAAGACTATGTAAAAACGAATATTAATATTGATAAAGATCTTATTAGTGAAGGCGCTGATAACATTGAAACGATTGTAAAAAAGAAAGCTTCTAATGAAGATGGCGCGGTAAGATTGTTTGCAGGTATTTTCGATAAACTATCAATAAATTATCAGGTAGTATTTCCGGGTACAAGAACAGGTTATACAATAGATGAAAATTTAGAAAACTGGAACAGGGCAAATAATGCATTGATATATTTTCCGGGCACAGGAAAATATATATCACCTTCAACTGCAGAATTGCGGTATCCGTTTATTCCTTTTGAATTTGCAGCAACGCGGGGATTATTTTTAAAGGGCACTGTGATTGGAAATTTTAAAACAGCTATCGGCAGCTTTGGAAACATACCTATAGAACCTTTTGAACAGAATGCACTTAATACCGAAGCGGATATTCAATTTAACGCAGACCTTGATACGGTGCTTGTGAAATCAAAACAATTTTTTAAAGGTTATGGAGCGCAGGCATACAGACCTATATATAGTTATCTGACTGCCGATAAACAGACTGAAGCAAATAAAGAAATTATAAAACCGGTTACAGGCAGTGATGATATTTCAAATATAAAAGTTGAAAATTCTGCATTCACTGATTATTTTGATAACAAACCATTAATAATAAGTGCCGATATTAAGAGCACAGAATTAATTGAGAGAGCAGGTAATAAAATATTATTTAAGCTCGGTGTAGTTATTGGCCCGCAGGAACAAATGTACCAGGAAAAGCCAAGGCTTCTGCCGGTTGAATTACCTTTCCCACACATGCTAAACAGGCAAATTGTATTGCACATACCTGAAGGATATTCCGTAAAAAATCCGGATGATATAAACATGGATGTTGAATACAAAGAGAATGGAATAGTAACAATGGGTTTTGTAAGCAGCTATACAAAAAACGATGATGCTTTAACTATAACGATCGCCGAAACTTATCGCGAAATAAAATATCCTTTAACCCAATTTGAAGAGTTTAAAAAAGTGATCAACGCCTCAGCAGATTTTAATAAAGTTATATTGGTGCTTGAAAAAAAATAAGCATCGTAAAAGATATGTAACTCTTTTATTCTTGAACCTGAAAAGCTCAGGTTCATTTTTTTTATTGATGATTTCAGAGACATTATTGTCTTTTGCATTATCAATATTTTCAGGGCGGAATTATTATTTAAATTTTCAAGCCCTGCAAAATCAATTCAATTAAATATTGAAAGAACTGCTTTGCATTATTTTACTCATTATATTGAGGAATAAAAATATGCGCAGATAAAAGATCTTTAAAAAGAGTATC
>JBDTLW010000087.1:0-7112 GCA_039934575.1 Parafilimonas sp.
GCAGTAGTAAGCTTATTAAAACACATTCCAGATAATAAAATTTTAATCGATCATTTTCTTGATCGTTGCCAGGAAGCAGAAATAGATGGCATTTTTGATGGCGAAACTTTTCATGTAATGGGCGTGATGGAACATATTGAACCGGCAGGTATTCACAGCGGTGATAGTAATGCGGTTTTGCCTGCTTTTAATCTTACGCCGCTTGTGGTAACAACAATGGAATATTATGCGGAAAAGATTGCAAGAGCATTAAATATTCTTGGTCTCATCAACATACAATTTGCTATAAAAGACGATAAAGTTTTTGTGATTGAAGCAAACCCAAGAGCCAGCCGTACTACACCCTTTATTGCAAAAGCATACCAGATACCGTATTTGAATGTAGCAACAAAAGTTATGTTGGGCGAAGTAAAGTTGAAAGACTTAACCTTTGAAAAAAAACTCACCGGATTTGCGATTAAAGAACCTGTATTCAGCTTTAATAAATTTCCTAACGTAAATAAAGAACTTGGACCTGAAATGAAAAGTACCGGCGAAGCCATACGTTTTATAAAAGATCTACGCGATCCCTACTTCAGGCAATTGTTCAAAGAAAAGAGTATGTATTTAAGTAAATAGATAAAAAATTGCCGGATAAAATCCCGGCAATTTTTCTGTTGTTTTTCAATGTTTAATTATGTGAGGCGGTTGTATCAATATTGCCCTTATTTGCATCCTTTTTCATAAAGGCGGTGGTAAAGTTTCCGGCACGGAAATCTTCATTGGCCATTATTGCAAGCTCTACACGACGGTTTAATACGCGGTTTGCCTCGCTTGTATTTGGATATTTAGGCTCTGTTTCACCATACCATTTAACAGTAAAACGTTTTTTGCGAACGCCATTCGTTATAAGATAATCTGTAACAGCTTCTGCACGTTTTTCAGAAAGCGCCATATTATATTCATCTGTTCCGGTATCATCTGTATGCCCTTCTACCAAAATATTTGTTTTAGGATATTGTTTAAAAACTTTGGCTACCCTATCAAGGCTTGCCAGTGCCGAATCGCTTAAACTGCTTGAATTTATTTGAAACAACAATGCAGAATTGAATGTAACATTAATGCCTTCGCCAACACGCTCAACCTCTGCATCAGGAATTGCCTGCTTAATATCTTTAGCTTGCTTATCCATATTGCGGCCAATTAAATAACCGCCGGTGCCACCCACTGCCGCACCTATTATTGCGCCCAATGCCGTATTATTTTTTGCAATTACAGCACCCGCTGCCGCTCCGGCACCAGCACCTATTGCTGTTCCTTTTTGTGTATTGTTTAAACTTTTACAGCTTCCGATAATTACTGCTGTAACAAGTGATAAATAGAAAATCGTTTTTTTCATTTGTTTATTTTTTATAAAACGTAAAGTGTATATAACAATTAAATTATTTACAAATTGATACCCGCAGCAAATCAATGTTTGCATTTTTTACACCATTCTTTTTTGCCTGCGTTATATCTGAACAAAGTGCTTTTTTATCAGCGGCAGATATTTTACCTGCAAGGTCTGCAGCATTGCTGCCTGTAGAATATTTTTGCTGGTATGATTTTACTTCTGCTTCTATTTTTGCATTCCATGCTTTTGCATTATTACTTCCATAACTAATTGCCTGGTCATACGCAGATGAAGCATTTGCATAGTCATTTTGGGCTGTATAAATATCACCTTTCAATATGTAGAAATCTGCATTTGTATTATCTGAAGAAATGGCTGTTTCCACATTATTCATAGCATCACTGTACATATTTTGCTTCAGATCTATCTCAGCCATTTTTGCATAAATAGTTGCCCGGTCTTTTGTATTCTTATTCTTTTGTGTAAGATCAATTATCTGTGCCAGATCAGCTTTTGCATCAGCATTCATTTTTAAACCAAGCTCTGCATTTGCTTTTTGAAATAAATTATCAACACTTGATTTATTAATTTTCAACCCTTCATTTGCAGCAGCTAATGCATCATTATATTGCTTCAAACCGTTATAGGCTTCAGCCTTACCTGCATTAGCCTGTTCCTTAGCATCGTAAGCATCACATTTACTTAAAACCTGGTTAAACTGATCAACAGCGGCGCTGTAATTGCCAGCCTGGTTATCTGCTTTTCCCGCTTCAATGGATTTATAACAACCATTAGTCATAGTTACCAAACCGCTGCGGCAATTCATCAATAATAAACTGCCAAAACCTAAACAAAAAAGAATACTTATTTTTTTCATTACTAAATTTTTTATACCTCTTTGAAAATGCAAAACAAACTAAGATCATATTTACATTTTAAAGCAAGTGTACAATAGCAAAGTAAAATCGTGCCAAACCACAATCAGATAATTTTAAAAAAATATTTAGCAGAGAATTCTCTCTAAAAAAAGAATTTATTTTTTAGATCATGTATCAGGTGCTGAACTATCTCAATGGGTTTTGTTCACTTATTACCACAGGATTTACTGGTATTGATATGTCAGTAGCTTCAGAATAAATAAACCTGCTTTTATTTCTGCATGGTTTTTTTAAAAAACTCTCCGGCAGGTGTAAGCGTATAATCCCATGAGGCTATCATTTGTGGCCACCATTCGGGATCATATACCCATGCAAGCCAGGATATGCCATTCTTTTCAAGATAACTTGTAATACGGTCGCCATAATGTTCGGCACCATCGGCAGGATCATTTTTTTGCACAATAAAACCAATTTCAGTTGCAATTAGAGGATAGTGATGTGCGGCAAAACCAAAATCTTCTTCCCACTTCGGCTCCCAGGGTTGTGAGCGTTTATTAGGATACGGGTGTGTAACATATCCAATGTTTTCTGCGTTGATGGGCTCTTCGCGTAAAGGCGTGAGATCATACGCCCAATCGAAGCCTGCAACAAGTGGAATTGTTTCGTTATCATAAGAACGTATCAGGCTGATAATATTTTCATTTATTTGTTTCCAGTCTTTCCAGCTTACTGTACCCAATTGACCGCGGTAAGTTGTGGGCTCATTAAACAATTCATAAAAAGCAATTGTATTATTACCGTAAAAATGTTTAGAAATAGTTCGCCAGAATTCATACGTTTCCTGTTTGCTTGTATTATACATCGGATCCTGAAATAATTCCATTTCAAGATTACCGATTGAATGCCAGTCAATATCAATATATAAACCCAGATCAGTACACCAGCTTGCAGCAGAATCAAGCAGGGCAAGATATTTAACCGGTGTACGTTCGCGCCAGGCAACCGGATGCACCGGAATACGCACAAGCACTGAACCGATGTTTTTTACCTGCTCAAAAAGTTGTTTGTTCCAATGACCTTCATGTTCAATTTTATCCGGGTCAGCAATTGAAACACCACGAAACAAAACAGTATCGCCATCAGCATTAATAAATTTGTTGCCTTGTACTTTTATTAATGAAAGTTCTTTTGCTTTAGGATTTTTCCCATTAAAGCGCGGGGGAGAATCCTGCCACCAGGCATGATAACCGGTTGCCGATGTTGTTTGCGCAAATGAAGTGCTTAATAAAATTAACGTGAAAAGGAAAGCTGTATTAAAAATCTTTTGTACTTGCATAGATAAGTGTAAAGCTTAAAACTATTTAAAATATATGATAACAAAACAACAGAAACGTGATTTCTTTTCTTACAATTAAAATGGTTTATTAATTTACACAAGTCATTTGATTTAACTTGAATAACAAATATGGTTCTTCGGTTCAAAAAGCTAAGAATACTACAACCAATAACATTATTATTATGAATAAATATTTCAGCATACTTAATATAAAATCTCTAAGTTTTGTATTGCTTGCAACAATATTTTTTTCCTGTGATCAAAAACCAAAATTGATAGATGTTGATCCGGCGTTCAGTCAATATATTGATGCATATACTTCGGGTGTTGTGTCTAAAAAAAATACAATCAGAATTCAGTTAGCTGCAGATGTTTCAACAACGCATTCAGTAAATGATACAATAAAAAATAAGCTGTTTGATTTTTCGCCATCGGTTGATGGGAAAGCATATTGGATAGATGCACGCACTATAGAATTCAAACCAAATAATGATTTAACACCAGATCAATTGTATGAAGTAAATTTTAAATTAGGTGATGTAATAAAAGTGCCCTCAAAATTCTCAGCGTTTAAATTCAATGTGCAAATTGTAAAGCCTTCTTTTGAAGTAGATGAAAACGGTTTGCGCAGCAATAACAAAACGGCAATGAATTTATCAGGTAAAATTTTAACTGCCGATGTTGAACAGTCATCAGCTATTGAAAAATTATTAACTGCATCAATAAATGGAAAAACATTTCCAATAAGCTGGCAGCATAATGAAACAGCGAAAGAGCATCAGTTCAATATCAATAATATTCCGCGTACAAATGCTGAACAAAAATTGTTGTTGCAATGGAAAGGCGATGCTATTAACAGTACCCAAAATGGCAATAAAGAAATTGAAATACCTGCGTTGGGTGATTTTAAATTATTGGATGTGCGTGCATCGGATGAAGATGAACAATATGCTTTAGTACAATTCAGCGATCCTATTTCTGCAGCGCAGAATTTAGATGGATTGATAACCATCAGCAACATTGAAAATCCTGCTTACACAATTTTAGGCAGCGAAGTAAAAGTATATGCAACAGATGCGTTGGATGGAGATTATACCGTAAATGTTTTACCCGGAATAGAAAATCAAACCAGCGATAAATTAATAAAGTCATACACCTCAAATGTATTTTTTGAAAACCGTTTACCGAATGTAAAGATCAAGGGCACAGGAAATATTTTACCAAACAGCACAGGTAAATTAGTGCTGCCGTTTGAAGCTATAAACCTCAAAGCAGTTGATGTTTCTATCATAAAAATTTATGAAAATAACATCGCCCAATTTCTACAGGTAAATGATATGAATGGCGACCAGGATCTGCGCCGTGTGGGCAAACCAATAAAAGAAGCAACAATAAGATTGGATGATGATAAGTCGCTGAATCTTCATCATAAAAATTCTTTTGCGCTCGATCTTGATAAATTCATTCGCACAGAACCCGGCGCTATTTATCATATAACGATTGGTTTTCGTCCTGACTATTCTTTGTACAGTTGTGATAGCGTGGTGAATGATGAGGATTATGGATATAATTATTATAACACAGCTAATGAAAGTGCATTAGATGATGATGAAGATTTCTGGAACCGTTATGATGATTATTATCCGTATGGCTACAACTGGGATGTGCGTAATAATCCCTGTTATAGTTCTTATTACAATAAAGAAAAATTTGCAACACGAAATATTTTCGCCAGCAATATTGGTTTAACCGCGAAGTATTCAACCAGTAAAAATTTATTTGTAGCAGTGAATGATATTATCTCAACAGGCTCAATGAAAAATGTTGAATTACAGGTGCTCAATTATCAGCAACAAATTATTGCAACAGCAAAAACAGATGCAGATGGTCTTGCAATAATTGATTTGAAAAGCAAACCATATTTATTAATAGCGAAAGAGGGCAAACAGTTCGGTTATTTAAAATTAGATGATGGAAGCAGTTTGCCTTTAGGCAGATTTGATGTAAGCGGTGATGAAGTGAAGAATGGAATCAAAGGTTACATTTTTGGTGAACGCGGTGTATGGCGACCGGGCGATAGTTTGTTTTTGAGTTGCATTATCAATGATAAAAATAATCCTTTGCCAGGTGATTATCCACTGGAGATGGAGATAATTTCGCCACGCGGACAATTATACAAACGCATCGTACAAACCAATGCCGGCGATGGTTTCAACGTTTTCAGAACAGCAACAGATGCCGATGCACCAACAGGAAATTGGATTTGTCGTGTGAAAGCAGGCGGCGCAATATTTGAAAAGAAATTGAAGATTGAAACGGTGATGCCGAATCGTTTAAAAATTAATCTTGATTTCGGCAATGCAGATGCGTTAGGAAAAAACACACCAGTAAACGGAACGCTTACAGCAAAATGGTTGTTTGGCGCCACAGCACAAAATTTAAAAGCAAAAGTGGATGCCCAGTTGTATAAAAAGAAAACAAAATTTCCAAAGCTTGATGATTATGTTTTTGATAATCCAACATCAAACTTCACGTCACAATCAAAAACAATTTTTGACGGAACGTTAAGCGATGCAGGAACAGCTTCTGTTAATCCAACATTTGAAGCAGGTGAAGATGCGCCTGGTCAGTTGCTTGCAAATCTTGTTGTAAAAGTGTTTGAGCCCGGTGGCAATTTCAGCATTGATAATTTTTCGATGCCATTCAATCCATATACTTCTTATGTTGGCGTTCATGTTCCGCAAGGTGATAAAACCTGGGGCTTTTTACAATCTGGCGAGCAACATAAGTTTGATATTGTTGATGTAGATACGAAAGGAAAATTTTTGCAGGGCGATTCAAAAGTTCAAGTTCAATTATACAGAATTCAGTGGCGTTGGTGGTGGGATGAAGATGATGATCTCAGCAATTTTACACAAGATGAATATAATAAATTTTTAAAGAAAGATACTGTTCAATTAAGCGATGGCAAAGGCTTTTATATTATTAAAATGAATGAAGATGATTGGGGCAGATATTTAATTCTTGTAAAAGATTTGCGCAGCGGTCATACAACCGGTTCAACATTTTCTGTTGATGATAATAGCTGGCAAACAAGAGCTGGTGGCAGCGATCCAAGCGCAGCAGCGATGCTTTCATTTACCTCGGACAAAACAAATTATAATGTGGGTGATGATGTGAACTTATCAATACCAAGCAGCAAAGGCGGACGTGCTTTGATTAGCATTGAAAGCGGCAGTAAAGTGATGAAAACATATTGGGTGAATACAGAACAAGGTCAAACAAAATTTTCGTTTAAAGCAGATGCAGCATACAGTCCGAACATTTATGTGAATGTAAGTTTGATTCAGCCACATGCACAAACTGTAAATGATCTGCCGATAAGAATGTATGGCGTAATTCCAATAATGGTTGATGATAAGAATACCGTCCTAAAACCTGTTATTAAAATGGCTGATGTAATAAGACCTGAAGTGAATAATACGATCACAGTGTCTGAAGCATCAAACAAAAAGATGACATACAT
>JBDTLW010000088.1:0-7087 GCA_039934575.1 Parafilimonas sp.
ATGTAAATGACTTTATTCTGAGTAAGAGACTCAGCGCATATACTGCGAAGTTTGGAAACTTCGCAGAACATTACTCAAAATAAGTGCTGCAAAATAAAGATGTGTCGCACAGCAGTGAACCTGAAAGGTTCAAATATTTATAGCAACAGAACATTTCAAAAAACAATATTCAACCCATTCGGGTTTGCGCCAATATCATAAATTGGTATCTGATATAAACATAAAATCCCCTTGGGATTTACTTGTTTCGAACAATTGTGCTTCGGCAATTTTAGAGCAGAACATTTCAATTACGCTTATGTAAAGCTTGTGGGAATTTCAATTGTAAATGTGCTTCCTTTTCCTAAAGTACTTTCCACTTTTATTTTTCCTTTATGCGCATCCACAACGCTTTTTACATAGCTCATACCAAGCCCGAACCCTTTTACATTATGCAGGTTGCCTGTATGTGCCCGATAGAATTTTTCAAACACACGCTTAACCGTTTCTTTACTCATACCAATGCCGTTATCCTGCACCTGTATAATAAAATATTTAGGCGTTCTGTGTGTTATTAATTTTATAACAAGGTTCTCTTTTGAATATTTTATAGCGTTATCTATCAAGTTAGAAAGTATGTTGGTAAAATGCACTTCGTCTGCATGAACAAGATCATTTGCGGCATTATAAAAAAATTCAATTTTACCATTTTTATCCTGCAGTTGTAATTGGAAATTGTTGGCAATGCCTGATAATAATTCATGAATATGTAAAGGCACCAGGTTTAAACTGAACTCCTGCTTTTCCATTAGTGCAGCCTGCAATATTGTTTCAACATGCTTATTCATTCTCTTATTCTCATCTTTAATTATATTGTTGAAATATTGCCATTTGGTTTTATCGTTTATCACTTTTTCATTTTTCATGGCATCTACAGCAAGAGAAATTGTAGCGATAGGTGTTTTAAATTCATGAGTCATATTATTAATAAAATCGCTTTTTATCTCACTCATTTTTTTCTGATTAAGCATTGTTCTTAATGTTGTATAAAATGCCGCAATAATTATTACTGTAAACAGTGCAGAAAAAACGATCATCCACGTGAGTGATTGCCAAACCTGTATTTTAAAATCAGGTATAATTATGAAGAGATGTTCGTTTGCCAGTAACCCATCCGCATCTGCGCCAAGACCTGATATAATAGGAATAACTCTTTGTCTGAAATGGGTGGTATCGGCAGATTCCCGGTCAAAATGCTCACTTTTCATATCAATTGTAAAATCATCTGAATTTGAAGTGATAGCAAATTCAAACCGCACATTTTCCAACCCTTCTTTTTTAAATGCCTTGTTCAGCTTATCCTGTATCTCTGCTGTGGAATACCTGTCTGAAATGCTGGGCAATCTTGCAATATTGAAAGAAAGATCATCAGGAAATAATTGTAACCCCTGGCGTTTGCCCAATTTCAATCCTCCCCCTGTCATTACATGTTTACTCAGGTCTTCTGCTACACTCAATCCTGCTCTGTCCACTTTATCTATAAAACGTTCCTGCTGAATTACCAACTGATTTTTAAACCAGTTAACCTGTATAATTATAATACCGATCAGTGAAAGTGAGATCAGCACAATTATTATAGGAAACATCTTCTTCATTAAAACAAAGGTATTTGCTTGATAAGACTGTTGAAATTAATAAAATATCTTTATCAGCATTTTAACTGCTTAATTTTATTTGCGACAAACAAATTTTGTTGTGTTTTCGTTATATATTTTTAACTATGGAAAAAATTCAGGCAGGCACTATACTTATAGCTGATCCTTTTTTAAAAGATCCGAACTTTTTGCGCACGGTTATTTTTATATGCGAACATAAAAATGAAGGCAGCTTTGGCTTTGTATTAAACAGAAAATTAGACTATGTTATAGGCGAGCTTATGCATGAACTTGAGGACTGCGATATTCCTGTTTATTATGGCGGACCTGTGCAGCAGAATACAATACATTTTTTGCATCGCTGCCCCGGATTGATAACCGGCGGAGAAAAAATAACAAACGAAATTTATTGGGGTGGAGAATTTGATGAATTAGTTGAATTGTTGCAAAATAAAAGAGTTTCAAAAAATGATGTACGTTTATTTTTAGGCTACAGCGGATGGGGCGAAGAACAGTTGGAAAATGAATTTGATGAGAAGACCTGGCTTACAACATACAGCTCTGAACACCTGGTTTTTCCTGATGATATAAGCACAATATGGAAAGACGCTTTAAAGCAATTGGGTGGCAAATATGAGCAGGTTATACATTACCCGATAGACCCGCAACTGAACTGATACCATTAAATACTTTAGTCCTTCAAAATTTTATCATCCTGCTGAAACTTTTTCTGGTAAAAGGGTTTAAGCCCTTCTCCTTTGGAGAAGAGTTGGGATGAGGTCTGAATCTCTTAATTTGCAATTCTATGTGTTGGCGTTGGAAAACCCGGCTTAAAAGCAGATATAGATTGTACCTGTATCTTACTGTTTGTTTTTAAAGCAACTTCATAAATCGCTTCATCAATAATTTGTTTTAAAACTTTAGGTTCTGTTTGCACTCTTGCATTTATTATTACTGACGCTTTCAAAGATATTCCATCTGATAAAATATTTTGCTGTTGCACAACTGTTGTATAACTTATTTTATACTGATCGTTGCCATCGTTTATTAAATATTTTACATGCCCGATTGTAAGTTGTTGTTGCATTATTTTCTCATGAATATTTTCTGCAAGCAGCATTGCAATTTTTGTTGCCGGTAATTTTTCTGTACGAATAGACAACACCGCATCAAGCCATGCAAGCTTTGCTTCTCCTGCACCATATATTTCATAATCAAGCTCAAGTGATGTTCTTTGAGATAATTGAATTTCATCAATACAATTTAACCATTGTTCAACATCATAGTCATCCAATGAATTCTGCAGAAGAATTTTTTTTGAGGAATATTCCTGCTGCATAAATTTTTGAACTTCGTTTACTTGTTCTTCATTCAGCAGATCAATCTTATTCAGCATTAAAATATCTGCTTCTTCCATTTGTTTTTTAAAAATATATCGCACGGTATCATCAATAAAAGATGATGTGCCTGCAATGATGGAATACAATAAATAAGCATCTGCAAACACAGAAATATTTACTTTAAGTTCAGGATGCATTTCTGCCAAAGGCTTTGCAATAGTAGCAGCCAGATCTGCGCATGAGCCAACTGATTCTGCAAAAATTATTTCAGGATGTATTTGTTCATTAAAGTAATAAATATTTTGCAGTAAGTCATTATAATTACAGCAAAAACAACCCTTGGTAACTTCTTTAACCGGGATAGAAAATCCTTCTAAGAATTTGCTGTCAACCAATTCCTTACCCTGATCATTTGTTATAACAGCAACGCAGATATTTTTTTTCAGCAACAAGGAGCAGGCTTGCTGAATGGCAGTTGTTTTACCGCTGCCTAAAAATCCTCCGGTTAAAATTAATTTCATCTATAATAAAGTTACTCATAGTTAATCGTAATAGCTTATACAAATACATCAAAATATCAAAATATTAATTTGGGATAAGAATGGTTTCACTAAACAATAAAATGTTTACTGTATTTTTAATCCTTCAGTACAGTGCATCATTGTTTATCACTTATTTTATAAGGCTTTTAATAAATCACTTTTCTTGCCATGAAAAAAAATCCTATTTTGTTATTTGCATTTTTATTCTGCTCATTAAATAATTATGCCCAAATAAAAGTTGAAAACCTGCTTACAGAAAACCGTACAGATCCAATTGGTATTGATGCCATGCAACCTCGTTTTAGCTGGCAATTGATGAGCGATAAAAGAAACAGCATGCAAACAGCGTATGAAATAAAAGTCACTTCAGGTAAAACCAATATCTGGAATAGTAATAAGATAATGAGTGATTTATCTGTGCATGTTACATACAAAGGCAATGCATTGCAAAGCGGCGTAAAATATCAATGGCAGGTGAGAGTTTGGGATAACAATAATGATGCATCTTCATGGAGCGAACCTGCATCTTTTCAAATGACTTTACTAAACAGTTCAGATTGGAAAGCGAAATGGATTGAACCAGGTTATGTTGAAGATTCTGTTATGCGTCCATCTCCATTATTCAGAAAAGAATTTTTAGCAAATAAAAAAATTGTAAGCGCAACAGCATACATAACAGCACACGGAATGTATGAAGCAAACATTAACGGAGAACGCATTGGCGATGCTTATTTAACGCCGGGCTGGACATCGTATAAAACACGTTTGCAATATCAAACATACAATGTAACTGATCTTATAAAAAACGGTGTGAATGCAATTGGTGTAACGCTTGGCAATGGGTGGTACAGAGGCATAATTGGGTATTCAAATAATATAGATATTTATGGAAAAGATATTGCGCTGCTCTTTCAATTGAACATAACATACAGCGATGGTTCTAAAGATGTTGTTTATTCAAATGATAGCTGGAAATCTTCAACAGGCGAAATTCGTTATGCAGAAATTTACAATGGCGAAACCGATGATGCACGCATGGAAAAAACAGGCTGGTTAATGCCTGGTTATAATGATAAAGACTGGAGCGGTGTTAAGCCCGCTGATTTTTCTTTTGATAATTTAATTGCAACACAAAATGAACCTGTGCGCAAACATGAAACGTTTAAACCCATACATATTTTCACTACGCCAAAAGGTGAGCAGGTAATTGATTTCGGACAAAATCTTGTTGGCTGGATTGTATTAAAAGTAAAAGGTAATACAGGTGATAACATTACAGTTTCTCATGCGGAAGTATTAGATAAGGATGGTAATTTTTATACCACCAATCTGCGCGAAGCGAAGGCAGAAGACAAGTATATTTTAAAAGGAAATGATGAAGAAACATTTCAACCGCATTTTACATGGCATGGTTTCCGTTATGCAAAAATTGAAGGTGTGCATGGTGAATTAAACCCTGAAGATTTTACTGCGGTTACATTGTATTCAGATATGGAACCCACAGGAACTTTTACTTCATCCAATGCGATGATTAATCAACTGCAGCATAATATTCAGTGGGGACAAAAAGGGAATTTTTTAGATGTGCCGACTGATTGTCCGCAACGTGATGAACGACTTGGATGGACAGGTGATGCGCAGGTCTTTTCACGCACAGCATCATTTAATATGAACGTAAATAATTTTATGGATAAGTGGACAAAAGATATTGCTGCTGATCAGCTTTCAAATGGCAGTGTACCGTTTGTAGTACCAAACGTATTGGGTGAAAATGCAACGGGTTCAACAGGATGGGCAGATGTTTCAACCATTATTCCGTGGAATATGTATTTGGCGTATGGCGATAATAAAATTCTTGCAGATCAATACAGCAGCATGAAAGCCTGGGTTGATTATATGACAAATAAAAGCAAGAATAATTTATGGCAAAGCGGTTTTCATTTTGGTGATTGGTTGTTCTATCGTCCCGATGATGATAATGATGGAAGAGCTGCAGTTACTGACAAATATTTAATTGCGCAATGCTTCTACGCACATTCAACACAACTATTAATTAATACAGCAAATGTGTTGGGCAAAACAGATGATGCTGCAGCTTATTCTTCATTGCTTCAAAAAATAAAAGATGCATTTTTAAAAGAATATATGACACCGAATGGAAGGCTTGTTTCAGGTACACAAACAGCTTATGTATTAGCATTGAATTTTGATATGTTGCCGGAAAATTTAAGAGCGCAAGCTGCGGAAAGATTAGCTGAAAATGTGAAGTCGTATAATAATCATTTAACCACAGGTTTTTTAGGAACGCCTTATTTATGTGAAGTGCTTACACGTTTTGGTTATGACAGTGTTGCTTATAAATTATTATTGCAGGATACATATCCATCATGGTTATATCCTGTAAAAATGGGTGCAACAACAATCTGGGAAAGATGGGATGGTGAAAAACCAGACAGCACATTTCAAACACCCAACATGAATTCTTTTAACCATTATGCTTATGGAGCAATTGGTGATTGGATGTATAGAAGAATGGTTGGGCTTGATACGTATGAAGACGGTGTTGGTTATAAACACATAAAAATTCAGCCACATATTGGCGGTGGTTTTACAATTGCATCCGCATCATTAAAAACATATTATGGAACGGTTAGCAGCGGTTGGAAAATTGAAGGCAATGAAATTATTATGGATGTTGAAATTCCTGCAAATGCAACAGCAACAGTATTTATGCCTGCATCAAATGCAGGTGCAATAACAGAAAGTGGTAAATCTTTATCAGCACAAAATATTAAAGTTGGTGAGCCAAAATACGGTTACGTTGCGATGGAAATTGGTTCAGGCAAATATCATTTCAACGCAAAGAAATAAAACTCAGAAATATTTATACAACGTATGCAATTAAAGATTGGCTTATTTGGTATTGGGCTTGATACTTACTGGTCTCAATTTGAAGGATTGAAAGAACGGCTTGAGGGATATTTGAATATCGCAGCGCAAAAGCTTTCATCAATTCATCCAAACATAATTAATGCAGGTCTTGTTGATAATATTGATAAAGCATTTGAAGCAGGAAGAAAATTTCGCAGCGAAGATGTTGACATTATTTTTCTATATGTTACAACGTATGCTTTGTCTTCAACAGTTTTGCCTGTAGTGCAAAAAGCAAAAGTGCCCGTTATTATTTTAAATCTTTCACCAGATGCAGCTATTGATTATACTGCTTTCAATGCAATGGATGATCGCACAAAAATGACCGGCGAATGGCTAGCATATTGTTCCGCATGCCCGGTTCCTGAAATTGCAAATGTCTTCAACAGAACAGGTATTATGTTTCACCAAATAACAGGAATGCTGCATGACGATGATGAATGCTGGAACGAAATTTCGGAATGGATACAGGCGGCAAAAGTTGCACATACAATGCAATACAACAGGCTTGGTTGTATGGGTCATTATTACAGCGGTATGCTTGATATTTATACTGACCTCACACAACAATATAAATATTTTGGCGGGCATATTGAATTGCTTGAAGTGGAAGAACTTTCTGCATTGCGCAAAGAAGTTA
>JBDTLW010000089.1:0-7085 GCA_039934575.1 Parafilimonas sp.
TGGATTTGCAATTATTAATGGCGTATGAATCTGCTTATGATTTGGAAAAAAATGTTGGACTGCATGCTTATGCAACTAGGTATGAAGTTCAGATAAATCAACTTAAAAAAATAATTAAAGAGAAATATTGGGATGATGATAAAAAGCTATTCAGCGATACAAAAGATAAAAAATATTTTTCGCAACACGCAAATGCGCTGGCAATTTTAACTGCTGTTATTTCAAGAAATGATGCGCAGGAAATTGGCAAAAAATTATTGGCTGATACTTCGCTTACAGAAGCTTCTGTTTACTTTAAATATTATGTTTATCAGGCTTTAACTAAAGCCGGTTTTGGAAATGGTTATTTAAACTGGCTCGGCATCTGGAAACAAAATCTTGAAATGGGTTTAACAACCTGGGCAGAGATTGATGATATAAACAGAGCCCGTTCTGATTGTCATGCCTGGGGAAGTAGTCCCAACATTGAATTATACAGAATTGTGTTAGGGATTGATACAGATGCTCCGGGATTTGCCAAAGTAAAAGTTGAACCACATTTAGGAACGCTTACAAATGCTTACGGAACAATTCCGCATCCAAACGGAAATATAAAAGCATCTTACATTTTGCAAAATGGAAAATGGAATGTTGATATAACGCTCCCGAAAAAACTTACAGGGAGATTTATATGGAAAGGCAAAGAATATCCTCTGAAAGAAGGCGTGAATAATTTTAATTTATAACTGCTCGGAAGGCTTTCAGCCTCTCAAACAAGAAAACCAATATAAAAATTATACGTATAATATATTATTTTTACACGTAAAAATTTATACTTTTGTAAAAATAATTGGATATGGATGCAAAAATCACATTAAGCTTTAATGAGTCAATCGCAGTTAAAGCCAAGCGATACGCAGAAAAAAATAATGTAAGTTTAAGCAGGCTTGTAGAATTTCTTTTAGATAAAGTAACATCTTCAGGCTATACTTCTTTTGAAGAATTTCCTGTTTCAGATTGGGTTAGCCAGGTTGCAGAAGGGCAAGCTACTTATCAAACCAAAGCGCGTTCTCGCAAAGCCTTAAAGAAAGAATATTACATTTCAAAAAAATGAAAGTTTTTCTTGATGCAAATATTCTCGTTTCTGTATTGAATAAAGAATACCCGCTTTTTACACATAGTGCAAGAATATTGAGTCTTTCAGAAAATAGAAACTTTGAAATTTATACTTCACCTATTTGTCTTGCCATTGTATTTTATTTTACGGAAAAAAAACATAAGACAAAACTTGCGTTGGAAAAAATTACTTTGCTAAGCAAACATATTTTAATTGCAGAAGCAACAAATGTGGTTGTGCAAAAAACAATAGCAAATAAAAAAATAAACGATTTTGAAGATGGATTAGAATATTATTCTGCCATGGAAAGCAAATGCAATTTTATAGTTACTGAAGATGTAAATGATTTTTATTTTTCTGAAATACCTGTTTTAACTGCGCGGGCTTTTTTTGAAGATCATGTTGCCAATAAGAAATGATCTTATAAACTACCAGTTTCCCATGTGTTCTTTTATTATGCGTTCCGGGGCTTCTGGTTTTTCATTTTCCCAATTTTCATCATATTTCACAAACCAGCTTAACCAAAGTGTTCTGGAAAAACGCATCAGCAGCGGCTGCAGAAGAATCACTAAAACGGTATTAATACCTAACCACCAAAAAACACGGTTATCACTAATTGAAATACCAATTAAAATCCACCACAAAGCAAAACTTACCATGGATAAAAAAACAGTGAGGAAATAACTTACATATCCTGTTCCATAATAAAACCCAAGTTCCAGATCTGTTACCTGACCGCACAGCGGACAATGCTCGTACATTTTCATATAACGATTACCTTTGAGTGCATAAGCATTTTTGGATTGAAAAATATCACCCCGTCTGCAACGCGGACACCGGTTATTTATTACACTTAAAATATAAGAAGGTTTGTCGGCAGCCACTGCTAAAATTTGTTTGCAAGGTAATTTTTTTATGGTTTGAAAGCAGTTAAAACTTTTTCCATTTGCATGCTCCGGCTTCCTTTAATTAAAAAATAATTATGTTCATATTTCTGCTGCGCCATGTATGCCGAAGCTACATCTGAGTTTTGAAAATAAGCATGTTCACCATATATGTTTTTAAATTCTCCGCCAACAAGAATTACATTTTTAAAATTGTGATGATGAATTAAATGAAGAAGCTTTTCATGTTCCTGCAAACTTTCGTTCCCTAACTCCATCATACCGCCAAGCACTAATATTTTATTATCGGCATGAATATTTGCAAAGTTTTCAATAGCAGCTTTCATGCTGCTTGGATTTGCATTATATGCATCAAGAATAATTTTATTGGTTCCAATTTCCATTAATTGCGAACGGCTGTTGGAAGGAATATAATTTTCAATTGCTGATTTGATCTTTTCATCATCTATATTAAAAAACTTGCCTGCCGTAACAGCGCATAAAATATTTGGAAGATTATAACCGCCAACAAGCTTTGTTTTTATGTTTTTGAATGATATGCCGTTTGTAAAATCAACTTCCAGGAGAGGTTCAGAAGTTTTTACATGTCCAACAACGTTGCCGTTTTTTGTTCCATACCAAACGATTTGCTGAATGCCATGGCTCATTTCATGCAAATAATCATAATCATCAAAAGCGAAGACAATACCATTGTGCCCACGAATAAAATCATACAATTCACCTTTACCTTTTTTCACACCTTCAATGCCACCAAAGCCTTCTAAATGCGCTTTACCAACATTTGAAATAATGCCATGCGTTGGTTGTGCAATTTTGCAATAGCCTTCAATTTCTTTTTGATGATTGGCGCCCATTTCAATCAACGCCATTTGTGCATTACTTCTAATTTTTAAAATAGTTAAAGGCACACCAATATGATTATTTAAATTCCCTTCTGTTGTGTAAGTTTTATAGGTTGAAGAAAGTACAGCATGAACTAATTCTTTGGTTGTTGTTTTACCATTACTTCCTGTTACGGCAATAAAAGGAATTTTAAATTGCCCGCGATGATATTTGGCAAGCTGCTGCAAAGCTTCAAGCGCATTATCAACCTTAATTAATTTATTGTTTGATACATCAACCTCTTCATCAATTACGGCGTACGCAGCACCAAGTTCTAACGCTTGTAATGCGAATTGATTACCATTAAAATTGCCCCCTTTCAATGCAAAAAAAATAGTTCCTTCTTTTAATTTTCTTGTATCTGTTTCAACGTTTGGATATTGCAGATAGATATTATATAATTCAGAAATGGTCAACTTGAATTGTTTGGTGCAATTTATAGCGTGAATCGTGAATCGTCAAACGTGAATAGAACCTTCAACTTTAAACATTAAACTTTCCATACCAATCTTACCTTCGCTGCATGTTGTTTTCAAATGTAATTGGTCAGCAAAATACAAAGCAGCATTTATTGGAAATGGTGCAGCAAAACCGGCTTAGTCATGCTTTACTTTTTTTAGGCAAAGAGGGCAGCGGCGCTTTACCATTAGCATTGGCATTCGCAGAATATATAAGCTTGCTGCCTTCTTCTGCAAATCAAAATAATTCGTCTTCTTTGTTTGGAGAACCTGTTGAAGAAATAAAACCTGTGTTTCCAAAAACGGCTGATGAAGCAGATGCATTCATGCAAAAGCAAAATGCTTTTTCAAAAGCGAATAATTATATACATCCCGATATTCATTTTTCTTATCCGGTTATTCCAAAAAAAGCCGGCGATAAACCAATAAGCACAGATTATATAACCGAGTGGCGCGAATTTATTCAGCAACATCCTTATGGCAACGTATATGACTGGCTGCAATTCATCGGCGCAGAAAATAAACAGGGAAATATCACGTCTGAAGAATGCAATGATATCATTCACAAGCTTAGTTTAAAAAGCTTTGAAAGCCCGTATAAAATTCTGGTAATATGGATGCCGGAATATCTTGGTAAGGAGGGCAATAAATTATTAAAATTAATTGAAGAGCCACCGGCAAACACGCTGTTCATTCTTGTCGCCGAAAATGAAGATTTAATTCTGCAAACGATTTTAAGCCGTTGCCAGTTAATAAAAATAAATGTTTTGGAAACGGCAGTAATTGCTGAGGCTTTAATTAAACGCGGACATGTTGAACCGGACAAAGCACAACAAACCGCAGCCATTTCTCAGGGCAATTATCGCGAAGCATTGCAACTTTTGCAGCATGCATCAGAAGACTGGCAATCACTGTTGAGAGAATGGCTTAATGCAGCTTTAAAAAACGGACCATCAGCACAGGTGAAGTGGATTGAAGAAATAAACAAACTTGGCCGGGAAAAACAAAAACAGTTCCTGCTTTATTTTATTCATTTGTTGCAGCAAAGTATGCGTATTCATTTTGCCCGCAGCAACAGAATTTCTATTGCTGACACAGAACAGGATTTTGCAGAACGTCTCAACAAAATTGCATCGGTAAATCATCAGCAGGCAATTATTGAAGAACTTAACAAAGCCGTCTATTACATTGAACGCAACGCTAATGCAAAAATGCTGTTCCATGCACTCACTATCAAATTATATCATCTCATTAAAAACAATGCCTTAATTTTGACTGATTAACGTTGTAAATAATTTTATTATTTACAGTTTGTGAAGAAGGAATTTTTTTGAGGTCAGCTAAGGAATTTCAGGCATCATTCCGCAATGCGGAACTATAATTGCAAAGAGCTTTTTAAAATATAAACGTTACAAATTTTGAAAACGTTATTACAATATCATCACTCAAGCTCAACAGCGTTATCATCGTTGTCCCGATAAGGATTGGGATTGTGATACAATGCCTTTACCAAAGCTGTACACCAAATAATTCTTCTTATTTTTTTAATTACTTTAATTTATTGCGATGGGCTGCGGCAGTTGCGGTACAAAACCAGGCGGATGTAAAAATAACGGCAGTTGTAATACGGGCAGTTGTAACCGTATGAATGTGCATGACTGGCTTTGGAACCTGCCAATAAGCGATGCGGACAGCGCCTGCAAAATAGTAGAAGTTAGTTTTAACCAGGGCAGCCGTAAAGATTATTACCGCAATGCTTCTTTGCAATATTTTGAAAAAGGAGACATGGTTACTTTGGAAGGCTCCAATGGTTTTGATGTAGGTGAGGTGAGTTTAACAGGTGAATTGGTAAGGTTGCAGCTAAAGAAAAAGAATATCAGCGAGTTTGCTGTTGATATGAAAAAGATCTTACGGCTGAGCAATGAAAGGGACCTTGAACTTTTTGAAAAAAATAAAGTCCGCGAAAAAGATGTGCTCACTTTAAGCCGCGTTATTTCCCGCAGTTTAAACCTGAATATGAAATTGATTGAAGTGGAAATTCAGGCAGATGGTAAAAAAGCTACCTTTTTTTATACAGCAGAAGACCGCGTTGATTTCAGGGAATTAATAAAACAATTTGCCGGAGAATTCAGACTTAAGATAGAGATGCGGCAGGTTGGGATAAGGCAAGGCGCTGCAAAGGTTGGCGGCATCGGCAGTTGCGGAAGAGAATTATGTTGCAGTACCTGGCTTACAGATTTTAAAAGCGTTACCACTACCGCGGCACGCTATCAGAATCTTTCTATTAATCAAACCAAATTAAGCGGGCAATGCGGAAGATTGAAATGTTGTTTGAATTATGAGCTTGACACTTATTTAGATGCACTTCAATATTTTCCTGATAATGCAGATACATTAGAAACTTCAAAAGGACTGGCAATTTTAATTAAGAAAGATATTTTTAAAAACCTGATGTGGTATATTATTCAGGGCGGCGCAAAACATTATCCTTTAACTATACATCGCGTAAAAGAAATTAAGCAGTTAAATGCAAAAGGTATAAGACCTGATGATCTGCAACCTGTGGAATTACTTGCGGCAAAAGAAGCTGAACATGGCTTTGTAGATGTGGTTGGGCATTTAACAATCAGCAATCTTGAAAAAACCAGCCAGCGGAATAAGCAAAAGCAGAACAGAAGAAATGAACAGGGGAATCAACAACAGCAACCAAATCAAAACAGACCTAAACCACCGCAAAGACCTAACAGACCACCGCAAAATAATAACAGGAATAAACCACCGCAGAAAGATAGTTGATTATTCTTTTTTTGCTCTTATCAATCCATCTTTCATCAACTCATTTTTTTTGTTCAACTTCAATTCTTTGTAAAGTTTCTTTTTATCTTTTTTATTGTATTGATATAGATTTTTCAGATTGGGTTTTTCAGCATCAACCCATGCACTGTACCAAAAATCTGATACCATGTTGGCAGAATTAATTACCTGGCAATTAATAGTTGAACCTAAAGCCATGGCATATTGTTTGGCAAATGCATCAGTATAAGCTTTTGTTTTTCTGCCATACCGAATTACAGTTTCATACTTAGAACTGTCCGGAAAATTTTTGGCAACTTCTTTTTCTTTCTCAAACATTTCTGGCAATAAAGCATGCGCATTTTTTATTGCATTCCAAATAGCAGCAGGTTTATCTTTTACATAAGTTGCTTTATGTTTTGAACGTAAATTATAATTGCCCAATTCCAACTCAGGAATTGTTGATTCCCATAAAGCATGTAGCCCTTTTTGATTGGTTAATTGTCCATCATAATTATTTGTGGTATGTAAAGGCACATTTGCATCTTCAATATAGTGCGCTAAATCATCAGCATAAAACAAAATACTGTCTGCGTTTTTTTGTTTAAATGCATTAACCAGTGAATCGTATTCAATTGAAATTTGGTAAGGCACGTAACCATATCTTTTTAAAGTATCGAAAGAATATTTGTCTAAAGCAACTTGCCAGTTGCATGGCATATTATCCATTGCCTTCTCTCCATAATTTTCAATATCTATAAAATGTTTGGGATTTTCTCCTTTGTCCATATATCTGCGTTTATCCGGGCGAATCGCATTTGCTGTTACAGTATCAATATTTACAAAAAAGAAACTGCGCAAATGTTTTGGTAATTGATACACCGCTAACTGCGTTTCGGTTTCATGCACATAAAACCCCCAACTGCAAAGCGAAATAATAATAACAAAGCA
>JBDTLW010000090.1:0-7040 GCA_039934575.1 Parafilimonas sp.
AATTAATGACGGATAAGTTTCCTGAATATAACATACTTCAACAAAAATTACCCGAAGGCATTGCATTGGATGGAGAAATAATTTCGTTAACTAATGAAAGCATCGATACCAATGAATTTACAATTCTTCCATTTGCATTATTGCAAACACGCATTGGCAGAAAAAATATTACAAGCAAGCAATTAAAAGAATCGCCGGTTGGTTTTATTGCTTATGATTTATTAGAATTTGAAGGTGAAGATTTTCGCAACAGAACTTTAGAAGAACGAAGAATAGTTCTTGAAAAAATTGTTGCAGATGTGAATGAACCGGTATTACGTTTATCTCCAATCATCAACTTTAATAATTGGAATGAATTGGCTACAACACGCACAACAAGCCGCGAAATAAATGCTGAAGGAATTATGCTGAAACGCAAAGCATCAATCTATCAGGTGGGAAGAAAAGTTGGTGATTGGTGGAAATGGAAAATTGATCCGTTAACGATTGATGCAGTAATGATCTATGCGCAAAAAGGGAGCGGAAGAAGAAGCACGTTATATACGGATTATACCTTTGCTGTAAAAGACAATGACAAGCTTGTAACTTTTACAAAAGCTTATTCAGGATTAACGGATAAAGAATTTGCGCAGGTTGATAATTTTGTAAAAAGAAATTCATTAGAAAAATTCGGACCAGTGCGCACTGTGAAGCCAGAGCTTGTTTTTGAAATTGCATTTGAAGGTATTGCTGCAAGCAACAGGCATAAAAGCGGTGTTGCGCTTCGCTTTCCTCGCATTAAACGATGGAGAAAAGATAAAAAAGCAGATGAAATAAATACACTGAATGATTTAAAAAAAATGCTTGAGGTTTATGGGAAATAGAAATCGCTTTATTAAATTTTAAAATTTGCTGAAGTATTTTTTATCTTCCTGCTTTAATGATCTTTGCCGTTTTTTTAGTATTGCCTTGTATAACTCTTACGAAATAAGTGCCTGGTGCAAAATTTCTTCCAAAAGTAAACTGTTCATTTACGTTTCCTGAAGTTTGATATATTTTATTTCCCTGTAAATCATAAATAAGCAAGTCAATTATTTTATCACTGGCTGTCTGCACTTTTAAAAAGAATTCATTACTAGAAGGATTAGGAAATACATTTATCTGCAAAGCGGGATCATCAGATGAATCTGTAACAGGTCTCACTGCTATAGTATTAGAATTAACTGATGTGCCAGTTGCGTATTCAGCACGAACGCGGTAGTAATATTGTGTATCCTTTTTAATATCGGTTACTTTTAATGAATCTGCATTTACCAGGGTATCCTGATAACTCTTAACAAATAAATTTTTAACAGTAGGGTAATCTATATCAATATCATCAATTACAATATTTCCACCATCTTTGAAATAGGTAAATTTAAATTGAATAAAATTATTTTTAGAACCGGGGAATGCAGTAAAATTATATGTTTTAATCTTTGGAGAAACCGGGATATTATTTATATTATCAACTACCCTCCATTCAAAACCATCAAAACCTTCTACCAATAAAAAGCTGAAATTATTGCCTGTTAAAGACCTCATCCAAAAACTAAGACTGTTTGCAAATGCAGGTAGAATTTTTGTAGTAATGCTGCTATTTTTTGCTTTAAATTCTATTGATGGAGCAGACTTTCCAAATGCAAAGTTATTACCCGAAAGTCCTCCTTTAAATACCCAGCCATCAGGCGGATTTATTCCTTTATTAAATCCTTCAATTAAAGAATTTTTGGTTGTATTGGAAAAGTATGGAGATGTACTTACATCAATCCTATAATTCTGTGCGTCCGGAACAGCAATCCAATGGGCTGTAAATTTTGTAAACTCAATATCTGTAGCCTGTGTTGCTTTTGGCGCTTTTTGAAAGGTGGTAAAACTAATTTGGTTACTATATGCAGTGCCTGCCTTATTTGTTGCATACGTTCTAACATAATAAGTTGTATTGGCATCAAGGTTAGAAATATCACTGCTGAATCTGTTTCTATATGGAATGTCTAAAGTGTAGTTATTGTTTGATAAAACAGGATTTTGTTTTGTATCCCAAACAACGCCTGTTGAAGTTATTGTTGAGCCTCCATCAATTTTAATAGAATCAGAGATTGTTATAGAAGAATCAGTAATGGTTAAAGGCTGTAATACGGGATCGGCCATTACAGCAAACCCTTGCAATACGTACCCATTAATTACGCTCAATAATTGATCTTGTATGTCTTTTTCCTGAGCAGTAAGTAAGTTATCAGGAATGGGATTGACCTCTTCGGTATCTTTAATAATATTATAAAAGAGCCTCTTGCTATTAGCTGCAGACGTATCGTATAACTTATACTTAGCGGTTTGCGCAAAACGCCGGGTAGTATCGTTGCTGATAAAAATGGATGGGTCATGATTAAAGTAATCAAAAATCCAGCTTCTTGGTGTACCTGCTCCGCCGGTAAGCCGGGTAGAAAAATCAACGCCATCTTCAATCCAGGTTTTGGGTATTGAAATATCCGCTATGCCGGCAAATGTTGGCAGAAAATCAGTAAAATCAATCAGGTCATTATTTACAGTTCCCGGTGTAATTTTTCCGGGCCAATATACTATAAGAGGAACGTGTGTACCTGTACTGGTTGTTTTTGCTTTTCCTCCTGATTCGCCTTCTCCATCATCATTATATTCTTCAATCTTTTTTGGTGACCCATTGTCACCTGAATAGATTATGACTGTATTTTTATCAATACCTAATTCCTGTAATTTAGCCATTAACTTTCCAATTTCCTTATCCATATACTTTACCATGGAAGGAAAGAACGATGTATCGTTTCCAAAATGCCAATTTGCAAATGCCACTGTATCATCCGGTGTTGGCGAAAAAGGACCATGCGTTAAAATCATGGGATAATAGACAAAAAAAGGAGCAGATTTATTCTCTTCTATAAATTTTAATAAAGAATCAGAGATAATGTCGGGGCCATATTTGTCTTTAGTTTTTGAGTTTGGTAAAAAATTACCATGCGTATAAATATCAGGATTTTTGTAGCGCGAGCCTATCTGACTTGGGCCCAAAGCATCATGAACGGTATATTCATCAAAGCCTAAAGCATGAATAGATGGATCCCCGCCTCCAAATTGCCATTTTCCAAAACAGCCAGTTTTATATCCGGCATCTTTGAATAAATTTCCCATTGTTCTGTCGGTGGTATCCATTAAACCCCATTTATAATAATTTCGAAAATTGTATTTGCCTGTAAGCAAAAGAAATCTGGATGGAGAACAAAGTGGGCTGGAATAACATTGTGTAAACCGCATACCATTATGCGAAAGTGAATCAATAGCAGGCGTAGAAAATAAATTACCGCCATTAACTGTAAGAGCTTTGTACCCGACATCATCGCCAAGTATAAAAATTATATTAGGCTTTTGAGCCTGGGCTTCTGTTCTGGTAGTAAAAATTACCAAAGAAAAAAGCAAGAAAAGCAAAAGAAATTTTTTTACTGCAGGTTTAAAAAAATATTGAAAGTATTTTTGAAACATATAGTATTTATACGAAAAATTAGTATTAAGAGTATGATTAAGATAATATATAAATTCTCTTTGTTTTCACTGGGTAAAATGTAGTGGACAAGATGCAAATGTAGATTTATTGTAAAATATTAGCGGACTTCAATTCAGCAATTAATCAATATTGGTAAAAACTAAGCAAATACTTACACCCGTTAGTGTACTTTTACGCAAATTTTTTTATGGATTTTAGCTTGAATGAAGAGCAGCTCATGATTCAGCAGGCTGCCAGAGATTTTGCAAACAATGAATGTTTACCAGGCGTAATTGAACGCGATGAAAAAATGATGTTCCCAAAACAGCAAATATTAAAGCTGGCTGAATTAGGCTTTATGGGAATGATGGTAAGTACAAAGTATGGAGGTTCAGGTATGGATACTATCAGTTATGTAATTGCCATGGAAGAAATTGCAAAAGTTGATGCCAGTATTGCTGTTTGCATGAGTGTAAACAATAGTTTAGTATGCTGGGGTTTGGAAGCGTTTGGAACAGAAGAACAAAAACAAAAATATTTAATCCCTTTGGCGCAGGGTAAAAAAGATAATGAGTTATACCTCGGTGCTTTTTTGTTAAGTGAACCCGAAGCCGGCAGCGATGCTACTTCTCAACAAACCACAGCTGAAGATATGGGTGATTATTATTTGGTAAACGGAATAAAGAATTGGATAACCAATGGCTCAAGCGCAAGTGTTTACTTCGTAATGGCACAAACAGATCGCTCAAAAGGCTCCAGGGGGATTAATACTTTGATCATTGAAAAAAATTCTCCGGGCGTAACTGTTGGTCCTAAAGAAAACAAAATGGGCATTCGCGGAAGCGATACACATTCAATTGAATTTACAGATGTAAAAGTGCCAAAAGAAAACAGAATAGGTAAAGAGGGATTTGGTTTTAAGTTTGCCATGGAGGTATTAAACGGTGGCAGAATAGGCATTGCGGCACAGGCATTAGGCATAGCAGGCGGTGCTTACGAACGATCCTTGCAATACGCGAAACAGCGTAAATCTTTTGGCAAAGAAATAATTAATCACCAGGCAATACAGTTTAAACTTGCAGACATGGCTACACGCATTGAAGCCGCAAGATTGCTGATTTATAAAGCTTCCCTGGATAAAGAGAACAGAAAAGACTACGCAATCAGTTCAGCTATGGCAAAAGTTTTTGCATCTGAAACAGCTATGTGGACAACTATAGAAGCAGTGCAAATACACGGCGGTAATGGCTACGTAAAAGAATATCACGTAGAACGCATGATGCGTGACGCAAAAATTACCCAGATTTATGAAGGTACAAGCGAAGTACAGCGCATCGTAATTGGGCGCTCACTGGCAAAGTAATTATCTTCCTCTTCTGAAATAATTAGGATCATGTGAAGGGCATGTTGAGCTTCTGCGGCTTTCAATACACGATGAAAAAAGCATAGCGCAAAAAGATACCATCAATACAAGTAAGAAAAATTTACGCATAATTTAGTTAGGATATTCATTTAAACGTCAAATGTAATACGAAAATTGTTTGCAAATAGTACATACAGTCTTATTATAAATAACCTGATACCTGCTTTGCAATTTGATTGAGAACTAATATTACTTTCGCAATAAGTAATTTATAAAAATGAGTATTCAGATATTACATCCGCTTGCTATAATAGATCTTGAAACAACAGGAATTGATTTAGCTACTGACAGAATAATAGAAATTGCTATTGAGAAACTAATGCCTGATGGTACCGTACAGAAAAAAAGAAAGCTTATTAACCCGCAAATGCCCATACCCCCGGCATCAATCAATATACATGGTATTACCGACGAAATGGTTAAAGATGCGCCGTCATTTAAACAAATTGCCAACGAGATAAAACAATTTTTGAATAATTGCGATTTGGGCGGCTACAACAGTAACCGTTTTGATATACCCATATTGGTCGAAGAATTTTTAAGATCAGGTCTTGATTTTTCAATGGATGACAGAAAACTGATTGACGTGCAAAAAATCTTTCATAGCATGGAGCAAAGAACATTAAGTGCAGCCTACAAATTTTATTGTAATAAAATACTTCATAATGCCCACAGTGCAGAAGCAGATGCTTCTGCAACACTTGAAATTTTGCATGCTCAAATAGAACGTTACCCTCAGCTTGGCTTAACACCTGAAAGTATTATACAATGCATTGGCGAAGATGATTGCGTTGATTTTGCCAGACGCATGATTAAAGTTGAAGGTATTGAAATATTTAATTTTGGAAAACACAAAGGCAAGGCCGTAACAGAAATTTTAAAAATGGAGCCGCAATATTATGACTGGATAATGAAAAGCGATTTTACGCTAAATACCAAGCAAAAACTCACAGAGGTTTTTAACCGCTCTTTATTAAAAAAATAAATTAAACCAATTTTGGCTTTTTATTTATTTGTTTGAGGTAGAAAATTGTATTTTCGATATTTGCCTGTTTCTTGGAAAAATTAGTTATCATACCCACTTTTAACGAGATTGAGAATATCCCCATAATTCTCAAAGCTATTTTTTCCCTCAACTTTAACTATCACGTATTGGTTCTTGATGATAACTCGCCTGATGGAACTGCTGAAGCTGTAAAAAACTTAAAAGGTTTTTATCCTGAACAATTATTCATTAAAATAAGACAAGAAAAACTTGGGCTTGGTACTGCTTATATAGATGGTTTTAAATGGGCAATTGAAAAAGGCTATGAATATATTTTTGAAATGGACGCAGATTTTTCTCATAATCCTGCTGATCTTGAACGCTTATATAATGCCTGCAAAATTGATAATTACGATGTAGCAATTGGCAGCCGCTATGTGCCCGGAGGTAAAATTGAAAACTGGCCTTTAGACAGACATATTTATTCAAAAGGAGGCGCTTTATACACAAGGCTCATAACTTTTATTCCGGTTAAAGATCCTACTGCAGGATTTATTTGTTATAAGAAAAAGGTGCTTGAAGCAATTAATTTTAAAGAAATAAAATTTGTGGGTTATGCTTTTCAGATTGAAATGAAATTTGTAGCCTGGAAACTTGGATTTAAATTAAAAGAAATTCCTATTACATTTATTGACAGAAAAATTGGAATTAGTAAAATGAGCAAACGTATTTTAAAAGAAGGCGTGTTTGGCGTGCTAATGATACAACTAAAAAGCTTATTTGGAAATTATCTCAAGCGGATGAAAATTACTCCAAATCATAACTTTTCTCCTCCTGTTCTTTCAGAGTCAAATAACTTAACATCTTAATTAGCAATAGTTTTATATATCTATAACAAAGCCCTGCTTTTTTCTTTACATTATTTCAATATATTTGCCCTAAGGGATTATAAAAAACATATACTTACCCAACTCTTATAACCCTTCCCATTAGATTCCCACTTTAATTTTTTTAATTTAAAAGGCACACTATGTATTCTTATGCATTATTAGAGCCGGGTTGCTTTTACCTGGTACAGGAAAAAGAAAAAGAAAGCCTTA
>JBDTLW010000091.1:0-6950 GCA_039934575.1 Parafilimonas sp.
CTCGGAAAAATTTCTTCCAAATCTTTTAGTGATGCATTGCAAGCCGGCTGGTGGCAAATGATACTATTACTGGTTTGTCTTGATGTTTTAATTGTATTGCTTTCTATAATCCTGTTCCCTTTTCTTTGGAAGGATTAAGCGATTTTTAAATATTAGTTTTTTATAAACTTCTTTGTGATACTACTGCTTCCGCTTTGAAGAACTGCATAATAAATGCCTGCAGATTCTGCTGAAATATCTAAAGTAAGATTTCCGTTTGTTTGAGATAATGCTTGCTGTTTAATTAGTTTACCGCTGTTTGAATAAACTGAAACAGAAGTATTTTGTGCAGCGCTTACAATGCTATAATTTAAATTAACTGCATCTTTTACCGGGTTAGGATTTATGTCAAGAGATAAACCGCTTTTTATATTATCGGCTTTACTATCCAGGGCAATAGGTTGGTTTACATCTGTTTGAGAGATTGTACCTGATTGACTTATTCTGAGTACCCAATAATCAGTATTGCCGTTGTTGCCAACAGTATTATTTGCTTTGTCTCCCCCTTTTGAAGAGGAAGAAGTTCCGGCAAGTATGTACTCGTTAGTGCCGGTATTTACATAATTAACAAGTATATCATCAGCCGTACCTCCCCATACATTTTGCTCTAAGAGTTTGCCTTTTTTATCAAGTATAAGTGTCCAGAAATCCATGCCACCTTTTGAGGCAACAGTTTTATTTCCTGAAATAGCTGAATTTGAATAGCCACCAACTAAATACTGTTGATTTACATATTTAACAGATGTTGCATAGTCTTCATTTTTTCCACCGTATGTTTTATTCCATAAAACATTACCTGACTGGTCAAGCTTTACGATCCAATAATCTGTAACACCTTTACAACCTTGTGATTTATTAAATGATACAGGCGAATTTGAATAGCCTGCTAATACATAACCCGCATTACCTACAAGGTCTATGGAAGTAAGATAATCAGATAGAGTGCCACCAATGGTTTTATCCCATTGCTTGTGCCCGGTAGAATCAAGTTTTACTACCCAATAATCATTGTTGCCAAGGAAATCTTCTGTTTTGTCGCCAAACCTGGGAGAATAAGAGGAACCGCCAAGAATAATTCCGCCGTCATTTGTAATTTTTGCCGTGCTTAAAGCGTCACGGTTTTTACTGCCATAAGTACTATCCCATAAAACAACGCCGGTGTTTTTATTTAGTTTAACTATCCAGTAATCCGGCCATAAACTTGAGCCTTCATTCGGGAAGGTCTTGTCATTGCCGGCAGTTGAATTTGAAGAGCCGCATAAAAAATATCCTGATGGTGATTCTAAAACAGCAGCTAATTTTTCAAATTGAATTCCTCCAATTGTATTATCCCAGATTTTATTACCTGCCTTATCTATTTTTATTGCCCAATAATCAAAGCTTTCATTGATGGCATCTTCTGTTTTTGAGCCTGACAGAGGTGAAATTGATGAGCCACCAATTAAATATCCACTGTCTGCAGTTTGAATAATTGAAGGATATAGATCCCGGTCACTTCCGCCATAAGTTTTTGTCCATTGAGTTACACCGGTTTTGCTCAGCTTCACCACCCAAAAATCATAAGAATCATTTACTGAGTTTTGTTTTTTACTACCCGAAATATTTGAGTTGGAAAAACCACACAACACCATTCCACTATCAAAGGTTTGTATCATACTGGTTAACTTATCCGTATTATTTCCGCCAATAGTTCTTTGCCAGGTAATACTATAGCTCTGGCTGAAAGCGTAAAGGCTTAATCCAGAAAAAATTATGCAAAAAATATATTTCAATTTCATTTTAATATTTTTATATTATTATAAGTTGTGCTTAAAACTCTCCGTTAAACTGCGGGCAGGTTGGCGTATAATATGTATATCGGCCGGTATAGGGTGTACCCAGCATAATATTTCTGAAAAAGCATGCTATATTCTGCATACAGAATTCATCATCATAAGCAGGGTGATTAGCTCCCGGTAATTCATAAAAAACCGAAGCTGTTTTTTGCAATATTAATCTTGAATATATTCCTACGCCCGCATAAATTTCCGGAGCATAATTAGTACATCCATAAAAATAACCTACACTATCTGGCAAACCGGAATCTTCATCACCTTTAAATAAAATAGTAGGGTAAGAGTGATAATTTGTATCAATTACTTTATCTGAAAATATTGACCCCCACATAGCGCCAATACCTTTTATTGAATAATTGGTTGGTAAATTATTACCGGAAGAATCCACGCTGCCGAGCAACTTTTTTTCACGCGGAAAATATATACTGGCAATAGAATCATTTGTGTAGGCGCTGTTTAATGCCAAAGAAGCACCGGCACTTGAGCCTGAATAGAATATCCAGCTTGTATCTATATTATACTGTGCTCCATGTGCTTTAATAAAACGAAGGCATGCATTTCCATCCTGCATACCTCTATATACGGCATTCCACAATGTGGTTGTATCAGCGGTGCAGGCATGCGGATTGTTTTTTATGTAGCCTGTTCTGTAATCGAATGCTACTGTTATATAACCGTAATCAGCAAGTATATCACAAAGCGATGAAACATTTGATTTATTACCGCCTGTAAAACCGCCTGCATGACAGAACACCACAACAGGATATTTTTTGTTAGAAGTGGCACCTGTAGGATAATATATATCCATAGATAGACTATCTACAGGAAATCCGCGCCAATCAGTAAGGTTCCAGGCAAATTCAACATCTTTCAGATCTGTTAATTCATGCGGCGCTGTATTTACCTGTTTGTGTTGAGCACCGGAAGAATTCTTAAGTAAAAATGAAAGGGCAAAAATGAAAGGCATTAAGGTAAGAGTAAGAGTTTTCACTAGCTTGGTTTAAGTTTGAAAATTAATAGCAAATTTAGGTCTTTCTATATTCATGTTTGTCAATATTGCGGCTAAAGTTTGCAGTATTTTTATTAACTAAAAGAAAAAATTTTAATTTATTGTGATATTATATACAAATTATTTGCAATTAAAATTGCTGTCCATAATATTGCAGGCAACTTGGTATATAATATAAATATATGCCGCTATACTATTTACTATACGTAATATTTTTAAAAAAGCAGGCAATGTTATCCATACAAAAATCATCATCATAAGCTCCATGCACTGCTTGTGGTAATATATAATAGACTGCAGGTATTCTTTCAATCAATAGCCTGTCATATATTGCTATTCCTGAAAAAAATATTCTTGTTCCGGAACAATGGAACATAAGACCTGCACTATCAGGAACTGCCTGATCCTCGTCACCTTTAAAAAAAATTGTTGGATAACAGCGATAGTTTGTATCCATCATTTTATCTGAGAAAATAGAACCCCACATTCCGCCAACGCCTTATTATAGTATAATTGTGCGGCAAAGTGTTTCCAGATGAGTCAAGGCTGCCCAGTAATATTTTTTGATCATGAAAATATATACTTGCCAGAGAATCATTTGTGTAAGCTGCATTTAAAGTAAGTGTGCAACCCGCACTATTACCTCCAATAAAAATCCAGTTTGTATCTATATTAAATTTATTTGCATTTGCTTTAAGATATCTCAGGCATGCATTACAATCTTGCATAGCTCTCTGTATATGGCATTTATAAGTGTAGCCGTATCCTTGCTGCAGTTATCTGTGCCATTTTTATTATATCCTGTTCTGTAGTCAGGTGATATAGTTATAAACCCATAGCCAGCAAGTTCATCACAGATTGATGATTCATTTGTTTTATTACCACCTGTAAAATCTCCGGCATGGCAAAGTATTATTACAGGGTATTTTTTATTTGATGTGGCGGCCGTAGGATGATAAATATCCATTGAAAGGCTATCAACACGCCTGCCAAGCCAATCAACTAACTTCTACGCAAATGGAATATTTTTAGATATCTTAATGCATGTGAATTATTAATTGAGGACTTCATTCTATTGCTATGTATTGGCATAGATAAAAGAATAAGAGCGAGCAGGGGAGCTAATAGGGTGTAATACTTCACTTTTGAAAATTTTCAAAGTATAAATACGGTTTGCGGTTATAAAATTATTGTTTTAATAATCATTTATTCTTTTTTATTGTTTTGTTTGATGCATGTTTCCCTAATTTTGCGGCGCGTTATTGCTTGCCATTTATCTGAACTAATAACTACATGTTTCTAAAATCATGGTGGAAAATATTAAGCATTATTTTATTGTTGTACACATGCACCATGGGTTTTCTTGTAAAAATTCCGCTTCTTGATGGAAGATTGCAGCAATCTGTAAGAAACTTATTTTTTCATGTGCCTATGTGGTTTTGCATGCAAACATTATTTATTGTATCTGTAATTTATGCTGTCAGGTATTTAAACAACCCAAATCCATTATACGATCATTATTCATTGGAATTTGCAAGAACCGGAATTGTGTTTGGCGTTCTTGGTTTAATAACCGGATCTATTTGGGCAAATTATCAATGGGGCTCAGCATGGAGCGGCGATCCCAAACAAAATGGTGCAGCCATTGCGTTGCTTATTTATCTTGCTTATTTTGTTTTGCGCGGTTCAATTACTGATGAAGTAAAGCGCTCAAGAATTGGTGCGGTATATAATATTTTTGCATTTGCAATGTTGTTTCCTACAATATGGATATTACCAAGGCTTACTGATTCTCTCCATCCGGGTGGCAGAGGAAGCGAAGGTAATCCCGGGTTAAATCCAAATGATACAACCCCTGCAATGGAAATGGTTTTTCTGCCGGCAATAATAGGCTGGATATTGCTTGGGGTGTGGATTTCTACATTGTTTACACGTTTACGTATTTATAAAGAAAAATTGTATGATGCCGATTAAAAAATATTTCCTTTCAAGTTTGTTTTTATTTTTTTTGACTCAAAGCTTTTCTCAGGATATCAGCAACGTAAACGATAATAATTTTATGACTGGGAATGGAAAGATATTTGTCGTGATGGCTGTTGTAGTTGTAATAGTAATAGGGCTTTTTGTCTATCTCATAAATCTCGACAGAAAAATTTCAAAACTTGAAAAAAATAATAAACCATAAAAAAATTTCAAATACAAAAAAACAAATGTTCATTAGTTTAAATAAAATTCATCATGGAAGATCAACATTATAACTTTTTTGACAGCGTAACAAAAAGTTTCGATAAAGCAGCAAAATTTACCAAATGGGAAAAAGGTATTCTTGACCAGATAAAAGCATGCAATTCTGTTTACAGAATGAAGTTCCCTCTTAAAAGAGATGACGGCTCTATTGAAGTAATAGAAGCATATCGTGCGCAACATTCTCATCATAAAACACCATGCAAAGGAGGTATAAGATTTAGTGAAGCGGTTGACCAGGATGAAGTAATGGCGCTTGCAGCTTTAATGACGTATAAATGCGCTATTGTTAATGTACCCTTTGGCGGTGCAAAAGGAGGTATAAAAATAAATCCGCATGCATACAGTGCATTCGAACTTCAAAAAATTACGCGTCGTTATACATCTGAGTTAGTAAAAAAAGATTTTATCGGTCCCGGTACCGATGTACCTGCCCCAGATTACGGCACTGGCGAAAGAGAAATGGCATGGATACTTGATACCTACAATGCTATGCATCCCGGCGAAGTAGATTCAATGGGCTGCGTTACCGGAAAACCTGTAGCACAAGGTGGTGTAAGAGGCAGAAAAGAAGCCACAGGTTTAGGCGTTTTTTATGGTGTAAGGGAAGTATGCCTGATGCCTGATATAATGAAAAAATTGGGGTTGACTGTTGGGATTGAAGGCAAAAGGGTTGTTGTGCAGGGATTGGGAAATGTAGGTTATCACACAGCAAAATTTTTCAGAGAACATGGCGCCGTTGTAATTGCCATCGCAGAATACGAAGGCGCTATTTATAATGAACAAGGGTTGAACGAAGAAGAAGTATTTCAGTATAGAAAAACAAATAAATCAATACTAAATTTTCCGGGCTCAACCACGCTGAGAACAACCGGTGATGCGCTTGAACTGGAATGCGATATCCTGATACCGGCGGCATTGGAAAATGTTATCAATGGTTCAAATGCAGACAAGGTTAAAGCTAAAATAATTGCTGAAGCTGCCAATGGACCTTTAACACCTGAAGCAGATGAAATACTTACAAAAAAAGGTATTCTGGTTATTCCCGACATGTATCTGAATGCAGGTGGAGTAACTGTTTCTTATTTTGAATGGCTCAAAAATTTAAGCCACGTGCGTTATGGAAGATTGGAAAAAAGATTTACAGAAAATTTGAATAAGCATATTCTTGGCCAAATGGAAGAGCTTACTGGTAAAACTGTAAATAACCGTGAGAGAACACTTATTGAGCATGGGCCTGATGAAGTAGATCTTGTTTATAGTGGTTTAGAACAAACCATGATAGAAGCCACGCATGAAATAATGAATTGCTGGAAAGCAAATGATCAGATTCCTGACATGCGCACTGCTGCTTATGTGGTAGCAATTGATAAGGTAGGAACAAGCTACGCAGAGCTGGGAATTTTTCCTTAATAGATTATTTTTTCTTTTTTTGAAACCGTTGCTTACCCAACGGTTTTTTTATTTTATGATGTTATACCAAATGTATTTTTAATTTAGTCCAATGAATTTTATGGTATAATGCCGATATAACAGATTCATAGCACAATGTAGCGTAAGCGGAATTGGACTATAGAATATGTATAATCGGTATTATTATATCAATTTGTTTTATTGTAAAGAATTAATAGAAATATTTTGCTTTGATGGAATCTGCATAAAGTTTCTTTCCTTTACTGCTATCGAAAAACGGTGCTAAAATTTTTCTATCGGGCATTAGAATATGAAGTATTATATAATTGCCGGTGAGGCAAGCGGCGATTTACACGGCAGCAATCTTATAAAAGAATTAAAGCAACTTGACAGCAATTCAAACATTCGTT
>JBDTLW010000092.1:0-6907 GCA_039934575.1 Parafilimonas sp.
GTCATGATACAAATGTTGGATGCAATTGTTTATTTGCCGCGCAGGTTGGTATTGCCGGTGCATGTGTTATTGAAGATGGTGTAACACTTTGGGGACAGGCTGGTGTAAATAAAACATTAACGATTGGTGCAAACGCAACGGTGTTTGCACAAAGCGGCATTGCTTCTTCTATTAAAGGCAATAAAATATATTTCGGTTCACCGGCTATTGATGCAAGTGAAAAAAAGAAAGAACTCATCTGGATAAAACGTATTCCTGAAATGTGGGAAAAATTAAAACAGCTCACAGTCGAAAAATAGTTTTCATTATTTAAATAATGTTACAGGCAGAGAAGGCGTATTTAATGAAGGCCGAAATTTTGGAATTAAATTAAATGTGCCGTTGAGTTTTGATTATTTAAAGTCTGGCGACTCGCAGAGCTTGTTTTCGTCTCTGCAAGGAGCGAAGCAGTCTGTGCGGTATTTTACAATTAAATTTGTAAGTTGTAGAATCATTGAAACTATAAATATAACAATGAAATTATTCATCGTCTCAGCACTAACAATTATTATTATTTCTTGTTCTTCAAAGCAATCGAATAAGAGTGTAACTAATAAAATTGATTCTGTTAATCCATCCTTAGCGATGGACTCATGCTTGAATAATCTTTATATTGATAAGTCTTCTGCAGAGACAAAAGTTTTTGATAAATTTTGGAGTGTCGCTAAAAAATTAGGATATACTTTTTCTGAGGATACAACAGTTCCCTTTATCAAAATAATTTTTCGGACTAGATCAAGCAGGTTTTACATTGATACTTTAATCATCGCTGATTGTAAAATTCTTGATAGCCTAAACATTCATAAAATACAAATGCGAAGTTCAAAACAAGTAAATAAAAAATATCATCCTGATATAAATATTGAGGAATGGCAATTTAAAGATTCATCTGCAGCTATAAGTTATGGTAAAGCATTATCTAACTATATCAACAAAGGATATGGACTGAAAAGCCCAATGGCTGTTATGCAAAAAACTCGGTCTATATATATTTTTAATACGGCAGCGTATATGTTTATTTCAGAAATGGAACGAATGGAAAAAGCATTAGACCCAACTGCAAAAATATTTGCGATTAACTATTAAAGTTCAATTTTACATAATCTGGTTCACTCTCAATACTATGCTCATCAAAAAATTTATATTAATTTCTTTCTTATCATTTTTATTTTTTACTGTAACGATTGCCCAAAAGCCAAAGGATGGAATATATACTTATTCAATAGCATTTGAAGAATGGCAAGGCAAATCATTAGGTGCAACTTGCACAGTTATAATAAAAGGAGACAGCATAAAAATTATGAATGATGGCAAGGGAAATTTGAGTGGTAAAAAGGGAGATATTATTGATGAAGGAATAATAATGAAGAATACCCGAACCTGTAAATGGATTATTGGGCACAGTTTAAAAGATAAAGATGCAAAAGACATTGGCGGTTGTTCTGAAGGACCTTCTGTTATTGATTTTAAAAATAAAATATTTTGGAGTTGCTGAATTAGCTCTGCGAAGTTTCCAAACTTCGCAGTTCTATGCTATAAGTCTCCAGACTTATTATAAACCATTGCCGAATAAATAATTCCATTAAAACGAGAAGGCATTTCATTTAATTTTTGTGTTGTATAGCCGTAAGGTTTAAAAAACTTTTCAAGGTTTTTAAAACTGATTGGGTAAGGCACCCATGGATTTGCTGTGTCTCTGTCATATTCAACTATCAATAAATAACCAGCTTCATTCAAACATGTAAAAGCTTTATCAATGAATGTGTTTTTATCTTTTACGAAATGAAAAGAGTTCGTCATTAATATGCCCGAAAGATCTTTAAATGGCAGATCATCTTTAGCAAAATTCAATACAAATTTTTCAAGCTTTATTCCATCTTTTACGAAAACATTATTTAGTGCAGGCTTATTTTTATCAACTGCATACATTATACTTTCTTCAGCAAGCAATTGAGATAATGCATTCGTAAATAAACCATCACCGCAACCTAAATCTGCCCAAACAGTTTTATACTCAGGCATTGGATGTTTTATAAGCGAAACAGCTTTTGATAATTGCACAATATTTTTTAATTGATCATACTATAAGTTATGCAACTCTTTCAATTCATTACAAATTCTTTCAACAGAATTTTTTAAAGAAGTATAACTAAATGTTGGAAGCGCTTTTAATAATTTGCTGTTATCAAAATATACTTTAGCTAAAGCAGTATGTGCAGTTTCTTTTGAAATAAATGGCGCTTTGCCGGTAATTAAACTTCTTATCTTTTCCAGCCGCCATACAACGGCAGCAATAAATGGAGTAACTTCTTTATGGGGCCGCTTTTTATTAAACGTTTCAGCAATCATATAAAACATTTCTTTGTAAGAAATATTTTCAGCGCTTACAATAAAACGTTCTGCGGTTATATTGCTGTTCATTAAAATGATCATTGCTTTTGCAACATCTTCCGCATCAACAAAACCCGTTACGCCTTCAGAATAATATGGAAACTCTTTATATATTGATTTGAATATTTCAGAAGAACCTTTATTCCAATTACCGGCGCCAAGAATAATTGTCGGGTTAACTATTACGGCATTTAAACCTTCGGCAATGCCGCGCCACACTTCCATTTCAGCAAGGTATTTACTCTCGCCATACACACTGTTACTCGTTTCTTCACTCCACTGCATTTCTTCATTTACAGTTGTATTTTCTCTTATTCTTCCTAACGCAGAAACAGAACTTACATGCAGCAATTTTTTTACATTAGTATTTAAACAGGCATTTACAATATTTGCTGTGCCTTCAATATTGGTTTTAAAAAGTTCTTTTTTATCTTTTGAATTGAATGAAACTTTTCCGGCGCAATGATATACTTCATCAACATCTTTTAATATTTCTTCCAGCAAAACCACATCAAATATGTCGCCATTAATCCATTCAATATTTTTATGCGTAAAAGGAATTTCAGCTCTGTATAAAGCTTTAATGTTTACATCCTGCTTTATAAGTTGTTTAAGTAAATGAGAGCCAAGCAAGCCTGTTGCGCCGGTTATAAAAATAGTTTTGTTCTTTATTATTTGAGATTCAATATTCATAAAAACCTTTTCCTGTTTTTCTGCCCAGTTCATTTGTATCCACTTTATTTTTTTGTAATGAAGATGGCTTTAAGCGTTCAGGTTTTTTTAATGCTTCCCACACAATATTACTTACTGCATAATTTATATCTATGCCAATCATATCCATTAATTTGAATGGCCCCATTTTAAAACCTGTTGCTTCCATTACAGTATCAATTGTTTCAAAATCTGTACTGCCTTCTTCAACCAGTTGCAGCGCTTCTAAATAATAATGTCGCGCTACGCGATTTACAATAAAGCCAGGCGCATCATTACAAACAACAGGTGTTTTACCAAATTGTTTTGCCAGTTCAACCAAGGTTAAAATTATTTCTTCAGAAGTTTTTTCTGCGCGTATTATTTCAACCAGTTTCATTATTTGCGCAGGATTAAAGAAATGCATACCAACAAAACGTGAAGCATAGTTTTTGTTCTCACTTAATGCTGAAACAGAAATGGAAGAAGTGTTTGTTGCGAAAATTGTTTTATTATTATTTATTAAAAACAGCGTATCAAATAATTGTTGTTTTATTTCCTTCTTTTCAATTATTGCTTCAATTATTACATCTGCAATGCAATCATTTATATCAGAAGTAAACATGATGCGTTGCAGTGTTTCATCTTTTTGCTGCGCAGTTATTTTTTCTTTTTCAACAAATTTTTTCAAACTGCTTTCAATGCCTGCTTTGCTTTTAAAAAGCATTTCAGCATTCACATCAAACTGTATAACATTAAAGCCGGTTTGCGCAGCAATTTGGGCAATACCGCTGCCCATAGTTCCGGCGCCGCAAACACATATTTTTTTAATTGAGTGCAGAAAAATATTTTTACAAACATAAGCTTAACTTAGTGTGGTGTCAACTAAAACCTGACTGGTTTGTTTGCTGATTGCGATGTCTTATTTTGATGACCTGTCAGTTTTAATCACAATTTTATTTTGGCTTAAAATTAGTATTGTTTAATCTGTACACTTACCAAATTTGTAGTTTTATAATATGCAGCAGTTAGATTTATTTAATAAAGACATCAGGAAAACAGATGAGCCTGTAAAACAGCCGCAGCATCAGTCTGAAAATAAAATTGAAAAAGCTTCAACAAAAAGACCTGGCGATGAGAAAAAACAGGTACAACTTATAAAACCGCTTTCAAAAAAAGTTGAACAACCTGCAAAGCGGGGCAGAAAATCTTTAAAAGAAATTAATCTTGATGTTGCCTTGCTCGAAGTTCCTGAAGATGAAATTCTTTTTCAAAAACAATATTATTCTATCAGCGAAGTGGCAGAATGGTTTAACATGAAACCCTCTTTATTAAGATTTTGGGAAAATGAATTTGATATTTTAAAACCGCGAAAAAATAAAAAAGGCGATCGTCTTTTTCGCCCTGAAGATGTTAAGAATCTGCGGATAATCTATTATTTATTGCGTCAGCAAAAATATTCTGTTGAGGGTGCCAAACAATTTTTAAAAGACAATCAAAAGAAAGCAGAACTGCAGATACATTTAGTAGAAAGCTTAACAAAATTCCGTTCATTTCTTTTGGAATTGCGGGCTAATTTAGGCAATTAAAAATAGCACATGCAAAAACCAGTTTGGATCTTTATAATTTTTATCAGCCTTATATCCTGCAAAACACAAAACGCTGTGAGTAAAACTTCATCTCCGTTTCATGCATACCAGGTTAGTTATGATGATGAAGGCAGAAAGGTATTACGTGGTTTACTTACACGTGCTGATATTGAAAATGATACAGCCTTTAGCTGGTTTAAAAAAAATTACAATCTTGGTAAGCCTGATGCAAAAGCTGTTGCTGCATTTAAGCAACATGCAAAAGATTTTCATATCCTTGTGTTTGCCGGAACCTGGTGCTCAGATACACAAAACTTATTACCTCAATTTTATCGTCTTACAGATGCTTCCGGTTATGCAGATAGCAGCATTACATTGATTGGTGTTGATGATGCAAAAACAACTTTAGATAATCTGAATAAAACATTTCATTTAATAGATGTGCCCACATTTATTGTGTTGAAAGACGGTAAGGAAGTTGGACGCGTGGTTGAATATGGTGAAAGCGGAGAAGCCATGAAAGAGCTTGGTAATATTGCAGCCGGTTTATAATAGAAGTTTAATTTTTTTCATACCTGAACATATTCAACTCAAAATTTTTATTGCTTCAGCAGGTGTAATAATTTTTAAATGCTCATCTGCATGTTTATAATCTTTTATATTTCTTGTTACAAAAAAATCAATTGCTTTATCTGCTGCTGCAGAATAATACTGAACAGCATCTTCAACATCTGTAAAGGGCGAGTTATAGGCTTTTTGAAGAATAGCTTTATCTGTTAAACAAATTTTTATGAAGAATAGCAATTCCTTTATTGCAGCTTTTGCAGATGTTTTTCCAAGCAATTTATCCCCCGAATATTGAACATTCAAAATAATCGAACTCGTAGTGTAAAGCTGCGCAAGCTTGTTATATTGCGCTTTAAACAATTCAAAGCTATCTTCAACGAAAGGTTTTCTTTCAACTAATACATCGAGAAACACATCAGAATCAATAAAAAAATTATAAGCCATGTTTTTTCTTTAAGTGTTCCCAACGTGCATTTTTTATTACTTCTTCCACATCTATAGATTTATTTTTTGGCTTCAATATTCCAATTAAACCAGAAGGGTCTTTTTTAGTTTCTTGATCAGGCAGTTTTTCAAAATAATTTGACACCAATTTTGAAATGCTTGTTCTTTTTCTTGCAGCAATTTTTTTTGCTTTCACTATAATTTTATCGTCAAGGCTAAGTGTGAGCTTTGTTGTCATAAAAGCTTTTTTGTAAAGATACGTATTTGTTCAAGTAATACGTATTGATGAAATTGGTTTAATTTCCAAACAAATCGTATTTGGTTTTTGGACGGCGGTGATCAAGCCATTTAAAATTGCGTAAGCGCATATCTGCAGAATTCATTTGCCGCATAGGATAAGATGTGCCAACAAGATTACTTCTGAAAATAACTTTCTCCGCCTGGCGGTTAGCAAAATACATATCAATTACATCAGCGCTCGATTTGTTTACGCCTATAAATTTACTGCTGTCATCCTGCCCGTAATAAATACTTTCTGCATTGCCTTTTGCGCGTACAGAATCAATTTCACCATTTAAAAAATATCCGTTTATCGTTCTGCCTTTTACCTGGTTGTAATAATCAGGACCCACTTTTTGCACACTGATGGCATTTTCAAAAACAGATATGTGTTTTGGTTTTTTATTAAGTGTAAAAAGATAAATTGTATCGCCGCTTATCTGGCTTTCCTGGCTCCATACAACCGGCTCTTTAAATAATCTGAATGCAGAATCTTCTGAAGAATAAAACAGGCTATCGCCAACAGCCTGTAAAGAATCGGAAAATATTCTTACATTATAATAGGCTTCAAAAAAACGATCTTTTGCGCTGTCTTGTTTTGCTTTTGCAGAATCGCTTATAACAATGGAATCTGTTGCAGGCAAAGAATCGAGTATCAGAGGTATGGTTCTGTATTTACGAAGATTAGACAGCCTTGCAGAAAAAAAAGTATCCGCCGCCATATAAATAGAATCTTTATCCTGCTTAATAACCATCACCGGTTTTTGTGTTGCCAGAAATGAAGATTGGTTACCGTTGGTTTTAAGATTGTTTGAAAAAATAGTAACGCCTTGTGCAGTGTCTTTATAAACAACATTACCGCTGGCTTCGCTTTCTTTTGTTGAATCGTTGGAGGCAACTTCATTCGC